>VGOX01000236.1 GCA_016875755.1 Chloroflexota bacterium | reverse complement strand
TCATACCCAACATTCTCAATTACTTTTCACGGTATAACCTTTTTACTCCACTCACTGCCAGAGGCAGTGGTTTTGTACTCTAATAAATTTTTGCCTGGGTGGTTCCCTTTTATTTTATAAAAAACATCCGTCAGCATATCAAAGATACAGACGCTGTTGGACGTTGGGGCGGCGAGGAATTCGCCATCTCGCTTCCAAACTCAACAGGCGAACAAGCCCGTCAGGTTGCGCTGCGTATTCAGGAATCCCTCTCGACGTTCAAATTACAACTCAATGGAAGTGGTTATCTCCCAACCCCCACCGTCAGCATGGGGATCGCCGTTTTCCCCGCAGAAACCGATAACATTAATATCTTGATCGACCTAGCGGATAAACGCCTCTATATAGCAAAAGAAAGAGGGCGCGACCAGATCGAAGCCGCGCCCTAACACTTAGATTTAAGGGGCTGTGTCACGAAGTGGTATGCTGTTTGAACTACTTCAAAACATCCCTCAACGCCTGCACCGTCTTCTCCACCCCCGCATCGTCCACCCAATAATGCGTCACCAAACGGAACTGCCGCGGCGCGGAATAATCCACCAGCACACCGTGATTCTTCATTTCTTCGATTATCTGATTCTCCGTCAGCGCCACCGAATCTTCCAGGTCAAAATAGACCATATTGGAGGAAGGCTCCGCCGCGAGTCTTAATCCCGCAACCTGTTTCAACCCCGCAAACAGACTCTTCGCCCGGGCATGGTCCTGCCCAAGCCGCCCCGTCATCTTCTCCAGCGAGATCAGTCCCGCCGCTGCCACCACCCCCACCTGACGCATCCCCCCGCCCAGCATCTTCCGCAAACGAAATGCCTTCGCAATAAATTCCTTCGTCCCAACCAGCATTGAACCAATAGGCGCAACCAACCCCTTGCTCAAACAGAACGTCACCGAATCCGCAGACGCGACCAGTTCCTTCGCATCCACGTCCAGCGCGGCCGCTGCATTGAATAAACGTGCACCATCAATGTGCAGTTTTAAGCCGTGCTCTTTTGCCAGTGCTCCGACTTCGTTCGTATATTCAACCGTCAACGGCACACCGCCACAGATGTTCTGCGTATTCTCCAGACAGATCAATCGTGTAATGGTGCGATGCTGATCGTCGGGCTGGATCGAAGCGAGTATGTCATCGAGCCGCAGCGTGCCATCTTTTTGATTCTGAATCGGGTGCGGATAAATCCCACCTAACGCCGCCATCCCGCCCGCTTCATTCACATAAATATGCGACTTATCCCCGCAGATGACTTCTTCTCCGCGCGAGCAATGCACCAGCAACGCCAGCAAATTCCCCATTGTTCCCGAAGGGACGAACAACGCAGATTCCTTGCCGAGCATCTCCGCGGCTTTTTCTTGCAGCGCATTTACAGTGGGGTCATCACCATACACATCATCCCCCACCTCCGCCTCTGCCATTGCCTCGCGCATTTCAGGCGTGGGTTTGGTCACGGTGTCGGAACGTAAGTCTAGGTAGTTCATCTCACTCATACCTCTTCACTTCCTCCAACACATCTTTCAATTCCTGCGGCAATTCCGCCTCAAACGTGCGCGGATTTTTCTCACCGGGCAAAACGATCTTCAACTGAAAAGCATGCAAAAAATGACGATCGATCGTCGCCGTCACGGTACGTTTTCCATAGACCGAATCGCCAACGATGGGACATCCCAAAAATTGGCAATGCAAACGGATCTGATGCGTTCGCCCCGTATGCGGATGGAATTCCAAAAGTGTATGATTCTTGAAGGTTTCCAGCGTTTTATATTCGCTGACTGAATCGCGTCCCTTACCCGGGCGAACGATCGCCATCTTCTTACGCTGCCCCGTATCCCGTCCAATGGATGCTTCCACGCGCCCCACAGGGGTGGGCGGTTTTCCATCGACTAATGCCAAATAGGTCTTCTCTACCTTGCGTAAACGGAATTGGTCTTGCAGCCAGTTATGCGCACGCTCGTTCTTCGCAAGGATGATCAACCCCGATGTGTCCTTATCCAACCGATGCACCAAGCCAGGTCGTTCCTCGCCGCCGATGCCCTCCATATCAGGGTCATAACCCAGAACCGCATTGACAAGCGTCCCCGAAGCATGACCCGCGGCAGGGTGAACCACCATCCCGGCAGGTTTATTGACCACGATCAGGTCATCGTTCTCAAAAACAATATCCAGCGGAATATTTTCTGCGATCAATCCGCTGGACACAGGCGGCGGGATGCGCACTTCGATCTCGGCACCAACCTCCAACACCTGCCCCGCCTTTTTGGCAGGCATTCCGTTGACGGAGACAAACTCTTCCGCGATCAACCCTTGCAAACGCGCGCGCGAAAATTCAGGCAGGCTGGCAACAAGGAATTTGTCAAGCCGCTCCGCCTTTTCCCCATTAAATACAAACTTCTCAATTCGGTCACTCACAATTACTCACTTGTTAAGGAAAACTGGTCTTTATTTTCCACCTGTTGTTCGTCAGATGCTTGTTCAGCGGCTTTTCGCTTATCTTGCCTTTCCTTGATCCACACACCAAGTAAAAGCACCACTACACCCACCGAAATGGATGCATCCGCGATGTTGAATACGGGGAATGTACCGACTGAAATAAAATCGGTCACTTTTTGAAGCATGAGGCGGTCGATCAAATTCCCTGCTGCGCCGCCCAACTGCAAACCCATTGCGAGTTTCAATGTCCAATCTTCATTTTCAACGATTGGATAGTAAATAATGATCGCACCGATGACGATGAACGCCAAAATCGTGAACACCGTGTTGCCGTTCTGGAACATACCGAATGCCGCACCCATGTTATACCAATGCACAAAACGTGCATACGGGCTGAGAAACTCGATCCACTGCGGCACCAACTGCCCGCCAAACTCGATGTTTTCGCGCGCCCACCACTTCGTCCACTGGTCGAGCGCTATGATCACACCCGCCACACCGAACAGAATCAAATAATCTTTTACCTTGGAATTCAACTCTCACCTCAATTTCAAAAGTGCGCCTATTGTACCGCGACATTTATGTCGCGCACCAATAACGCAAGATTTATCTTCCGCTACACAAACACCCTCGGCACGCGCGCGTTGATATTCGTCATCACTTCATACTCGTTCGTACCCGTCCAATCCGCCAGGTCTTCAGGGCAGATACCCTCACCAAGCAGCACCACCTCATCCCCCACCCGCACCTCATCGTCACCCACATTGACCATAAACTGGTCCATGCAAATGCGCCCCACTTGTGGATACTTTTTTCCATTGATGACCACCCGCGCTTGATTGGTCATCCTGCGGAAGTATCCATCTGCATAGCCGCATGGGATGGTGACAACCCGCGTCGGACTCCCTTCGACCTGCCACAACGACCCATAGCTGACACTTCGCCCGGGCTGTGTCACCTTGCTATACGCCACTTTCGATTTCCATGTCGCCGCAGTTTTGACATTCACCTTGCGTTCCATCTCGCGCCCGGGGTAAATGCCGTAGAACAACACACCGGGGCGTACCATGTCAAAATGCGCTTCGGGCAAATTGACGATACCGCCCGAATTGCAAACGTGACGCATCGGTGTTGGCAGGCTTCGCTTTTCGTAAAAGCGCAGGACTTCTTGAAAACGTTCGAGTTGTAAAGCGGAAGATGTCATTGCGAGGCGGTGCTCTTCCGCCGAAGCAATCTCCTGTGTAGTTGGGGATTGCTTCGCACTTCGTGCTCGCAATGACATAACCTCTGAGTTCGCCAGATGAGTATAAATCCCCTCAACCTTCAAATGACTACACGCAAGAGACTTGAGCAGGAATTCTTCAGCCTCGTACTCATGGACACCCACTCGCTCCATGCCTGTATCGATCTTCAAGTGGACGTTCATCATCTTTCCCGTAGACTCTGCCAGATGGTCAGCAGCAGTTAACAGGTCCAGAGAAGAGGCGGTAAGGGTTAGGTCATGTTCGAGGAATAAAGGCAACTGCTCGATCAACGTCCCGCCTGCGACGAGAATCGGTTTCTTGATTCCTAAACTGCGGAGGTGAATGCCTTCTTCCACAATTGCCACGCCGAAGTAATCGACATACTGCTCGATGAACGGCGCGACGCCATCCACGCCGTGACCGTAGGCGTTGGCTTTCACCATCGGCATGACCTTCGCGCCGCCAACATGCGCGCGAATGGCTGCGACGTTTTGTTTGAGCTGGTTGAGGTTGACTTCGAGGTAGGTTGGGCGCATGGCGGTTCCTTGAACAAAAAGCGGGCGACTTTTGCCGCCCGCTTATTTTACTTGTTTCGCTTAAAAGAAACTTATATCTTGCCTGCTACATAATCCAACACATCGATCTTGGTCAGAATGCCGATAGGTTTGCCGTGCTCCACCACGATGATCGCCAAGCCATCTTTCAACGAGGGCATGGCATTCTCAAGCGGCGTTTCGGGTGGAAAGACCGCGTTGGCGTTTTGCACGAGCGGGTCAATGGTTTCGTCATTGCTGTGGTCGTGTTCTTCCAACATGTGATTGAGCAAATCCACTTCTTCGATGAGACCGACGAGCGCACCATCTTCGCCGACGACAGGCATCTGCGAGACCGCATTTTGGTGCATGACCGACACCACCTTGCGGATGGAGTCACCCAGCTTGGCGGTGA
>VGOX01000235.1 GCA_016875755.1 Chloroflexota bacterium | reverse complement strand
GAAAATCGTGATGACCCAAGTTGGTATCACCACATTCAATCTGCGCCGCTCTATCGCCGCGATCTCGATATTGTCGCTGTTGCCAATGATGGCTCAGTCGCCGCATTCTGCACGGTCTGGTTCGACGATGTCACCCGCACGGCGTATTTTGAGCCTGTCGCCACCATCCCCAAGCACCAGAGGCGCGGGCTTGGCAAAGCCGTCCTCACCGAAGGGCTAAAGCGTCTCAAAACTATGGGCGCGAAAATCGCCACGGTCGGCGGGTATTCCGATGCGGCGAATGGATTGTATTTCTCCGTTTTTGGAAAAGAGTTTGACCTGTTGCAACCGTGGGAAAAATTTGATTAAGATTTGCCATTCAAGGATAAGACCATGAACAAGAGAATGGTCATTACCGCAATTGCAATTGCGACGGGGGCGCTTCATTTCGTAAAAGGTGAAAATTACCAAGGTTCATTTGCTATATTCATGAACGGCTATCTGATCGACATTCTTCTGCCTATGACCTTGGTATTGCTCATGGGTTTGATCCAAAACAACATTCTGCGTTCTCCCCCTTTCCGCGCCAGTGCCGTTTTTCTAACGGGTTGCCTGGTGGAGTTCTCTCAATATGCGGGATATCCAATTTTCGGGAGTACGTATGATCCCATTGATATTCTGGCGTATGCGGGTGGCGTATTTCTTGGCTTGCTTCTTGACCTTGTGTTATTTCCGCGATTATACCCAACATGGCGGGAACAATAAAAAATGCTCTACCTGGCAGCCTCCGCCGCCAAAAGCGCAATCACTTCCTCCGATTTCATCACCTGACCGTACGACTTCAACGCCGCCAAAAATGCCTTGTGGACATGCTCCGCAGGGATGGTTGTGCCGTCATATTCCAACGCTCGCGTGGCGCAGGCATCTTCCGCGACGATGACTTTGAAGCCAAAATCGGCGGCAGCACGGACGGTGGCTTCCACGCACATGTGGGTCATCATGCCAGTGATGACGACGCGCTCGATCTCCCATTCTTTGAGCATCTCTAATAGATTCGTCTCACGGAACGAGTTGGGATAATGTTTATATACAATTGGCTCGCCTTCAAAATGTGCAGCTAAATCGTGAATATCTGAACCTTCGGTGCCTCTGACAAAAAATGAAGCATCAGGTTTCAAAGCAATATGTTGAATATGGATGTGACGTCCATCATGCTCGCGGAAGCATTGCAGAAGCATGTAAGCATTCTTCGCGGCTTCTTCTGGGTTCACAAGCGGAAATTTTCCACCGGGGAAATAGTCTTTTTGAATATCAATCACAAGTAGAGCGGTCTTCATTACGTCTCCTATTGAATGGCCTGTTTGAGCAATTCCTCCGCCTGACGCTGCAAATGCAGAATCTTTGTCACATGGCGGACCTGCTCAAGATCAGACCTGGCTTTTTCATTCTCGTTCAATGCAAGGTGACATTTGCCGCGTCCCAGATACAGGCGCGGCTCTCGTGGATTCACTTTCAGTGCGCGGGTGTACAAATCAACAGCGTGGATAAATTCACGGTTGGCACGGCAGGCATCGGCGTAGCCTTGAAGCGCGAGAGCGTCCTGTGGATTTTTTGCGAGGATGCGGTCATAGTAATCGCGCGCCCAATCCAGATTATCTTCATACAGCATGAGGTTGATATCAGCCATTACCAGCGCGTCGTTCGGTGAGATTTGCACGGCGAGGTCTTGATCGCGGTGAGCCGACTCGAGATCGCCGAGCCGGTAATGCGCAAGCGAGCGTACAAGATAAAACAACGGCATGCGCGATTGTAAAGAAACGGCTTTATTGAAGCCTTCGAGCGCAGCAGCGTATTCTTTGCGTTCCATCAAGACAGAGGCGCGGTCAAAGTGCGGCACTGCCCAATGCAGATTCGCCGCCTGTGCGCGCTCGAAATACTCCGTGGCTGCATCGTAATCTTTTCGAAGGGAATGGATCTCTCCGCACAACTCCAATGCAAAAGCGTGATTGGGTTGAATTTTCAAAGCACGCTCCACATCTGCCGCAGCGCGCTCTTTGTGACCCATCATCAAATAGCATCCCGCACGCGCCAGATAATGCCCGATATGTTCGGGTTGGGCATCGATCTGCTTTGTATATAACTGGGCAGCACGTTCAAAGTCACCGAGCAGGTAATAATATCCCGCGCGTTGAAAAAGATAATTGGCTGTCAGGTTGATCCAGCGCAACATGGAGCGGTTCAACGAAGCAACCGCAAAAGCGATCAACACACAAAACGCAAGTAGAATGTAATCGCGGGTGATAAAGCCAAAGACAATCAGCAAAAGCAAAAACGGAATACTGACGAGGATCGTGATCCGATCGGCATTCGATCTTCCAAAGAACATTTCCATCGAAGCGTGCAAAATATTGCCGCCATCCAACGGATATACAGGCACAAGATTGAACACCACCAAAATCACATTAAGAATCGCAAGCGAAAAGAATAAACTATGAAATGTTTGCAGCCACAAAAATAATTCGATATTGCGTGAATATGGCATGGAAATATATAACAGTGCGACATAGATCGCAACGCACAGAAACGCCAGCGCCATATTTACCAAAGGCCCCGCCAGCGCAATGAACAAATTATGGCTGGGCTTTTCTGGCCGATAGGAGAGGTTCGTAAAACCGCCCAACAGCCAAACCGCCACACTCTTCACCTCCACACCCACTGCCTGCGCCGCGAAGGTATGCCCCAACTCGTGCAGCAGAATAAAGAAAAGAAGCCCGCCCACCCACAGCAGGGCTTCCACCGTCCCACGCACATCCACGGGGCGGAACAAATAATACGCAATGGGAATGCTGAACAAAAGCGAAAAATGAAAACGGATATCCACTCCACGCAGACGGCCAAGCGACCATGACAAGCCAAGAAATTTCATAGGATATTATTCCGCCTCAAAATGGACCTCGAGCCTGCTTCTCGAATTTGGCATTTACTTCCGCCCAAAATCCGCGGGATTCTCGCCCCAGAGTTCCGTATCCCATTTCAGGATCTTCCCTTCCGGCAGCTCATTTTCCGCCAGCCAATTCTCTGCACTGTGAATAATGGCAAACAAGATCGCGTTCTTTGATGAATGCTGTAGTTTTGTTTTACACTCGCCCTGGTTCACCCATGAAATGGCATTCTGCGAGTCGGAATAGATCGGCAGGTGCGTGTTATGTTTCGCCTGCCATGTCAACGCATGGACAATGGCAAGGAATTCCCCGACATTATTTGTCCCTTCATTATATGGACCTGCATGAAATATCTCATCGCCAGTTTCTGTGTTCACGCCGCGATATTCCAATTTACCTGGTGAGCCGCTGCAAGCCGCATCCACGCAAATGGAGGGAAGGATGGGCTGGGTGCTTGCTGTTTTCCATTTTCCGTTGCTGGAAACTTTTCCTTTGTAATCGTCATAATTGGCGAGATAGGCAGCTTCGGCTTCCACTTCGCTCCCGAAGGCTTTGTATTGCGCGCCGACAAATCCCTTCACCTGCTTTTCACATTCCGCCCATGTGGTGAAGACACCCGTCTTGCGTCCTTTCCAGACGACGTAATATTTCTGCTTTGGCATACGTCAATTTTACATCAAAGGACAATCCTCAACGCCCGTCTTTTTTGAATGTAAAAATTCACACGGATGTGGTAAAAAATAACATTGCTGTTTTCAATCACTTTAGCCTAGGAGAAATATAATGTCGTACGCACGCCCCGAATACCTTGTCGATACCGAATGGGTCGCCCAGCATCTGGAAGACCCGAATGTCCGCATCATCGAATCGGATGAAGACCCCCTGCTCTACCCGATCGGTCACATCCCTGGCGCCGTGCAAGTGGACTGGTTCAGCACGCTCCAGCATCCGCTGCGCCGCGATTTTCTGACGAAGGAACAGTTTGAAGAAGTCTGCTCGAAACTGGGTATCACCAACGACACCACGGTCGTTTTTTACGGTGATAAGTCCAATTGGTTTGCCTGCTATGGGCTGTGGCTCTTCCAATTTTATGGACATGAAAACGTCCGCATCATGAATGGCGGACGCACCAAATGGGAGCAGGAAAACCGCCCCCTCGTGAAGGAAGTGCCCACGTATGCCCGAACCAGCTACAGCGCGAAAGAGGCGGATAAGTCGATTCGCGCCTTCCGTGATGATGTCTTCAAGCATCTCGAAGAAAAGAAACCGCTGGTGGATGTCCACTCACCGAAAGAGTATTCAGGCGAATTGACCCACATGCCAAATTACCCGCAGGAAGGTGCGACTCGTGCAGGGCACATTCCCACCGCTGTGAGCATTCCCTGGGCGCAGGCAGTCAATGAAGCGGATTCAACGTTCAGGACTCCCGAGGAACTGCGCGCTCTTTACGAAGGCAAAAACATCAAAGCTGACGGAGATGTGATCGCCTATTGCCGCATCGGCGAACGCTCGTCGTTGACATGGTTCGTGCTGAAGTACCTGCTTGGGTACGAGAAGGTCAAGAACTATGACGGCTCGTGGACCGAATGGGGCAACCTGGTGGATGCACCGATTGAAAAATAGTCTTTACTCGATAGTTGTGTTTTGATAAAAGGCAGCAAAATATCAGGCAAGAGCAAAAGCCTGTTGCTTGGCGAATAAATAGGCAAATAAGTCATTGGCTTTCTGTCCTTGTTCAAGTTGCTGAGATGCGTAG
>VGOX01000234.1 GCA_016875755.1 Chloroflexota bacterium | reverse complement strand
CATACGACTCGGTCCGCGCGGCGGATATGCGGGTAGTTTTGTAAGGTTTACGCACCCTTGGTATATGCCGATATTCAACAATCAAAGGGAGCATAAATGATATCAGGTACCATAATGCTCTACTCCCAACGTGCTGATCAGAATGCCAGGGCGAGGATATTGGTTGAGGTAAATGAGTTTGCCTTGCATTGGATTTCCATAGGGTGTAGCCAGGTCACTTTCTATTCGTAATTTGAAGAAGCGCGGCACTTCGGTGATGACAAAATGACCAAGGGAGTCGAATTCTATCCTTTTACTTCGGTCAAAGCGAGCCTGATAGTTGAATATTTGATCATCTGCGTAGTAGGTCAATACGGCGATATCACGGGTGTTATGCTCGTTGATCAAGCGCAAGACCATTTTGGTCAGACCCATTAGATCAAGCAAATCTTCGTCCGAGATTTCGGCGATTTTAAACGGGCCGCCAGCATGAATCGTGCCATTGAGAGGATTACCCGTGTCTTCCAAAACGAAACCAACCTGTTCATCGTAAGTCAGTGTTACGTCGCCTTTTTGGAAAACTTGCGGTTTGCGCATGCGCGCCTTAACAACGGGAGTCATCGCATTTAATCGAATTTGATTTGGCGAAAGCGGTTTGTCCGGCTCAGGGCCTTCGCCAATTTCGTGCAGCCGCCAAAGGGCTAGCTCGTAATGGGGGTCAATTTTCAATGTGCGTTTCCACCATCGGATCGCATCCTCGCGCTGTTTCATCGCCTCACAGGCTACACCCAATTGGTGCAAAACTGCCAGGTCTTTCGGTTTTCGGCGCTGAGCACGTTCCAGCCACGAAAGGGCTATTTCTGGTTGATACAATTTAAGATACGTCTGCCCGATATTGTAAAGCGTCTCTTCATCGTCAGGGTCCCGGAGTAGGGCGGCTTGGAATGCCTCCAACGCTTCGGGATAGCGGCCCAACTCCAGGCATGCTAGCCCAAGTGCAAAGTGTCCTTCCATGCGATCCAGAACCAAAGCGATTATTCGGCGGGCTTTGTTCTCGACCAGGTGAAAATCGTCCACTTCAAGGTTATATGAAATCTGCTCCTGCAAGTGCTCAAGCTGGTAAGTGCCCGGCGGGAGTTTTCCCGATTCGATACGGCGCAGTTTTCGCAAAGTGAGTTGGATCTCGCGTTGGCGAGCGAGATCGGGCCAGTTGTGCATGTACAGCTCGAAAGCAGTTACGGCCTCAGGAAAGCGTGATGCGCAAGCGCAGATCACCCCACGGTTGTAGATGGCCTCGGATTCGTCAGGTTGGATATGCAGGACTTCATCTACCGCCGCCAGAGCCTCATCGAAACGATCTAAAGCCAGGTAACAGGCTCCCAGGTTTTGGTAGGCAATCCCCCGATCGGTGGGTTTGTCGACCCATTCTAGAAAGCGCTGTAAGGTGGCGATGGCCTCTTCCCATCGTTCATCGCCCATCATCGCCGTGCTGTGAAGGAACAAAATGACGGGATCGGTGGAACGGTCGGATTGTGAAACTGCACGAGAGGTTTTATGGGTTTTCCGTGTCAAGGTGCCTCACAATTTGGCTCGATTGAGCTCGTCCTTTAGCGCCGGCAGATTGCGGTGCTGCTCGCGCAGATGAGCGATCAGCGCCTGCCAGGTATGCGGTTCGCCAAGACGTAGATAGGTATCCCTTACGGACCGAAGGTGTCTGGCGGCCTGGGCATAGTTCTCCCTGCCGCGTTGCGCAATCAGAGGTTCAATCAACTGCATGTACAGCCGGATGGATTCCTTTGGCCTTTGTTCGCCTGCGGCCTGGGCGACTCTTAATTGAAGAGCAGAACCTCCCCAATAACGATTGGACTTTTTGGCTATGTCCAACGACGATAACGCCTGGTCAATCTGGCCTTCTTCTAGGAATATTTCCGTGAGAATATCGTGCTTCCCTTTTTGAGCCAGGCTCTCCAATGTTTTATTGCGCAGTTCTGCCCATTGCTGCTGAGTCTGAGCTAACTGGCGCACTTCCACATAGGCCTCCACCGTGGGACGTAGCCAAAACAGCTTTTCGGCAAATCCCAGGGCCTGGGCCAGGTCACCTTGTTTTTTGGCATATTCCTTTAACCATTCTATTAGACGAGTGTCCTGGCTGGTCTTCGTCCGCTCCTTAATGAACGTTTCTGCCAGGGAACCGTGGCCGTGCTGAACGAACAGGTCAGCCAGGCTAAGTAGATCATAATCACTGGCTCGTTGGGACTCTGAAACAGCCTCATTTATCCGCTTCAAAGTGAGCAGGCGCTCCACTAGATCTTTCAACCGTCCGGTTTGGCGACAAACCTCCAGGAAGGATTCGTCATCCATCGAATCAGCCTGTAATTCCAATATCAGCCCACCCATCGCCCGGCGAGACCAATCGCCTTTGCCATGTAAGGTAGCCTTGGCCCAGCCAGCAATCATCTGCCTTTCCTGCGGAGTCGCCTGCTCCAGCAAGATATCCATCACTCCATCCCCAATGCCAATTCCGCCGGCCTCCACATCCCAGGCATAGATGTCGAACAACCCTTTCTGAATTTTTTCCCGTTGAGCGGCATCCATCATGGATTTCAAACACTCTCCCAGGCCCTCAGCACAATCATCGATCACGCTGCCCAACCGGCTCGATTCCTCTGTCATGATGGCATCTTCATACCCTAGAAGAGTCTCAGCCACCTCGCGGAAGATGATCGCTGCGTTGCCAGGGCTGGCCTGGCCCAGGTATTGCCCGGCCAAGTCGAGTAATGGCTGTAAATCTGCAACGGCCTCGTAAACGCCGCCAGCGCCCTCCCAATCTTCCTCCAAATCCACACGGCGCATGGCGTGTCTGGCCTGCCGCCGGATAACCTGCGCATCCAACGGCTTTTCATCTGTTTTACGGCCTGGAAGCGGCATTTCCAACAGCACTGCCAGATCCGGCTCTCGCTGGATCATCTGCCGGATGATAGCGATTAGTTCTTCTTTGCTGTGTTTTTCAAGGGTGGTTGTTGGGTCTTCAATCTCCTCGAAAGAATCAGGGGAGTCAAACCAGGTGAGCAGCAGGGCAGCGACGTGCTTGCAGCGTCCACCGTCCCCAACCGGGCAGGAACAACCAGCGGAGACAATGCCCGCCAGTCCGAAAGTGACCTGAAGCAGGTAATAGGCAGCCTGCGAACCACAACAGCGCGCCTTCAGGGATTGTCCAAGGCGGCGAGCGTCGTAGATAGCCCCGCTGCTAAAATAAGGCATTCCTTTCTGGAAAGACGATAAACCAACCCAGTTTTGGATTTCAGCATGGGTAAGGGAGGGAATTTTGGACGTCATTCGTTCACCTATCTATAAATATTGGGGAGCATCATTTCTGTTTCGTCCTAACGGCCCTTTCGAGGATGGCGTTTCCGTGAGGAACCTGGCTGCGATGGAGAGCTGTGGGTCGCTACTTTTTCCTTGCTGGAAAGCGGAGCATCGGAGGATACGCTCCATGGGCTTGGTTGGCGCCGTTTCAAAAAGTCCAACCCCTCGACTGCTGCACCAGTATACGTATCAGACCGCACCAGGTTCCACATCCCTTTCCCTTTGAGCTCGAGGTTTACCACATGTTCATACATCTTCTTGGCTTCTGACGGATCTCCGAAATCGTGTTCGCTAAAGCCGCGTACCAGGGCAATTTCGGCGTCGTTTGGGTTTAACGCATAGGCCTGCCGGTGCGCTTCCAATGCGGCAGAATTGCGGTAAAGGGTGCGCAGGAGGGTACCCATCTTCATAAATAATTTGGCATCCAGGGGGTTCGCCTTGATACGCCGGCGATATTCCTCCAGACCGGCGAGAGGATGCATCGGCTGCCCAAACACGGTCGACCGGAAGGGATGCACTCGTGGATTGAGGGAGAAGTCGGAAGCCTTCTTTTTCCCGGCAAGCAAATCCTCCAGATTGCCGAGCTTGTTTGCCGTTACAAACAGGGTCAGGTGTGCCATGGGCGTCATCCCATAGTGATCCACCGCTCCACATTTGGGACAGACGATTTCATGGTCCATAATATATGGGCCGTAAGTCGTTGGGTTTTCATCATCTTCCTTTTCACGCGTATTGAGTTCGAGAATAATATTCTGGACAAAATGCTCTCGAATGCGATTGCAGGCGGTGCAGCGTAACCGTAAGTACAGACCATCGTTACGTCTTTCTGGCCAGGGCATGGGCAGCAGGTCCCAATGATGCTTAACTTCCAGTGGAGTGACAACCTTCGTGTCCACCCGATCTTCCAAGAAGGCACGTGTAATTTCCGGGTACAACACGCGCAGGTTAAGGTTAAGTGCGTCGCCGATGAGAAACCCCACGATCGTTTCCTCGCTTGCCGTATCAGCTTCGGGACGCGTCAGCATACCGCGGGTGAAATCCGTAAAACGCCTTCTTAGGGTCCGCAAACGCTTTATGCGATCTGAGAGGGCTTCTAAAGCTGAAATACGCGTGGTGGTGTCGGTCTGTACATCCGCGACGATGATTTCCAACTCGGAAGTAGTATAACCCCCGATTTTGGCAAAGCCCCGGGTTAGGAGTTCATTGCGCCAATCCCCGCTGGCCTGATCCAACCAGGGAGATAATGCAATCAATTCGGCAGGTTGGGCATCGCGCAGCTGACGCAAAAGCTTTATAGCGTAGGCGGGGGCGCCGGCGGTGTCTAGTTCCTCGTCGAA
>VGOX01000233.1 GCA_016875755.1 Chloroflexota bacterium | reverse complement strand
AGAGGGTAAGAATTGATAAAAGTGATTTTTTCATTATGTTTTTCCTTTGTGTTTTGAGTAAAGACGTGTTCCCCCCGTAAAAGGTTCCCGCAGTGGGATTTTATTTTCGTTTCATTACTACGATGGACATTTCATCAACAGATGTGAGGGTTAATTGATCGCCGTCCATTTGGAAGTGGAGCACCGCATCTGAAAGGATCCCGAGAACTCCATTTTCCTGTTCTGCGATATCCCTGCAATATTTTCTTGTCGAAACGATCTGCTTGATCGTGACCTGGTCTTCGTTGATCTCGTATGTTCCGCGCAGGACGTTACAGCCTACGTTGCCGTGAAACTCTCCATTTTCATCAAAATTGATGGAGGTGTTCACATTCGGTAGGGCTGATGCGGGGTCTTTTGCATCGCCATAGGCGATCAGTTCCCATTCACCTGCGGGGGAGGTTTGTCCACTTGAACAGGCGGAGAGAACGAGCGCTATAAGCGGGAATAGTAAAAGAAACTTATTTTTCATGTGGGTCTCCAGTCATTGGGAGTGTCTAATATCGAAATCAAGACTTCATGTCTTTGCGAGGAGGGCGGAGCCCGACGAAGCAATCTTCTCGAAAATTTGCGGATTGCTTCGCCCTAGCGGGCTCGCAATGACATAGATTATCTTAGATATTGGATACTTCCCAGACATTTATAAAACGTAGAAACGTGAAAGATGTTCCCGAATCAAAAGCCAGAGGTTTCGAGCCTCTGGCTTAATTCTATTGCATCGTATTGAAGTGACCGAGGTTATACCCTGCCGCCAGGTCGGCTTCATGCGTGCGTTGCGCCAGGGAATTCTTCCATTGCGCCTGATCTAATTGCGCTTGAATGCGTTTTAGTTCGGTTTCGCGGCGTTTTTCCAGCCAACGCTTCCAAACATCCAGTACCCATAAAAGGAGGGATTGTCGCATTCTTCCTCTTTGGTTATCCGCTCGCCTGATTGAATTTCGAACGACTATACAATGTGATCCCTGCTGAAGCAGAAACATTGAGCGACTCAACCTTGTCGCTGATGGGGATGCGCGCCTTGAGCGTTGCGGCGTCTTCGATCTCAGCGGAGCAGCCGTCCTTTTCGCTGCCGAAGACGATCAGCAGGCGTTCAGGTATGGCAGCGATGTCATCCACGGTTTTGTCGGCGTCCATGGCGGTAATGAGCAAGGTCTCGTTGTTCTTTTTGCAATAATCGAGAAAGTCACTGGTCGAGGCGGTGATCATCGGCATCGAGAAGAGATACCCGCGGCTCGAGCGGATCAGGCGGCGGTCATACAGATCGATCGGGTCCATGTTGAGCAGGAGAATGCCGCCGAGCCCAAGTGCCAGCGAAGTGCGGGTGATGTTGCCAATATTGCCCGAAATGCTCAGGTCTTCGAGTACCACCACATCTTTTTTGATGGATTTCAACGCGTCCAAACCGATGGGCTTGGGCATTTTGGCGATGGCGAAAATGCGGGATATTTTGTCATTCTCGAAGAGCTTTTTTGTCGTGCGCTTCGCTACTTCGTGGACGGTTGCTTCTGCTGGCAAGCTTTTTCTCAACTGCTCAGAAATGACCTCTTCGCCTGCAAAGTAAATTGACTCGATCTTTACCCCTGCCTGAATCGCCTGAAGGATGTTCTCTTCGTCGTCTATCAGGATCTTGCCCAGTTCGCGCCGCCCGTCACGGGAGAGCAATTTGCGGATGGGTCCTGCCAACGGATGAAGCAGGGAGTCGATGAGATTTGGGTTTACTGGTTCATTGTCGGGTTGCTGATTCATGGAAGCCATCATACGCCAGTTATTGAACGGGTGTCAAGCGTCTTGAGTATGGATCTACTCCCACTCTCCAATACTGGAGAGGTCTGTTTGCTTGAGTGCTAGTGTAAAATGGACTCATGGAAATCGTATTTTCGGATGATGCTCTGTTCGTTGTAAACAAGCCTGCTGGACTTTCCGTGTTGCCAGAAGGCTGGGATAAAGCCGCGCCCTATCTCAAAAAGATGCTGGATGAACAATTCGGCAAGGTGCTGATCGTGCATCGCATCGACAAATTCACCAGCGGAATTGTGGTCGTTGCCCTGACGGCGGAGGCGCATCGTTCATTGAATATTCAGTTCGAGAAGCATGAGGTGGGCAAGAAATATCACGCCCTATTTAATGGTGTGCCGCGCTGGGACGAGAAGACCACCAAATTTCCGCTGCGGGTGAATGTGGGGCACAAACACCGTACGATGGTGGACGACAAGAACGGTGTCCGCTCGGAGACGAGGTTTAAGCTGCTGGAACGCTATCAGGCGTCGGCGTTGGTGGAGGCGGTGCCGATGACGGGGCGGACGCATCAGATTCGAGTCCATGCCTATGCGTTGGGGCATCCGCTCTTGGGGGATGTCCACTATAGCGCGCCCGAAACGGATGTGATCACACGCCCTGCGCTGCATGCGTACTCGTTGGAGTTTACTCACCCTGTCACGGGTAAGAAGATGTCGTTTCAGGCAGACTATCCTAATGATTTTCAAACGGCTGTGAAGTTGCTTAGAGCCAAATAAGAGCACGTGTAAATTATGGTATATTTTTGTGAAGGAGCAATGCCATGAATGAGCGAATCCTAATTATCGAAGACGATCAAGCGATCTTGAAACTATTGCAGCGCGGTTTGGCTTACGAAGGCTACACAGTGGATACTGCCACTGATGGGCGCATGGGGCTGATCGCCGCGCGTGACCATACTCCTGACCTTGTTGTATTGGATTGGATGCTGCCTGGCATGGATGGCTTGGAAGTGTGCCATCGTTTGCGTCAGGGCGGTTCGATCCCGATCTTGATGTTGACGGCGAAGGATACCGTGCAAGACCGTATTCAAGGCCTGGATGCAGGCGCGGATGATTACATGGTCAAGCCGTTCAATCTGGATGAGTTGCTGGCGCGTGTGCGCGCTCTGTTGCGCCGTACCCAGCCTGAGCGCATCCCTGTGCTGAAATTTGCAGACCTTTCGCTGGATACAGGGTCGCGTCAGGCGTCACGCGGAAGCCGTGTGGTGGCACTGACCGCCAAGGAATATGAATTGCTGGAATTGTTCCTGCGTCACCCGAAACAGGTGCTCACCCGCGAAGTCATTTTTGACCGCGTGTGGGGCTATGATTTCGGCGGCGAGAGCAACGTATTGGAAGTGTACATCCGTTATTTGCGGCAGAAATTGGAAGCCGAAAATGAACAACGCCTGATCCATACAGTGCGTGGCGTTGGGTATGTATTAAGAGAAAATCCGTAATCGAACTCTGTAAACTGAATGTCTCTCCGTCTGCGTCTTTCCCTGCTTTACACCACGTTCATGGGTGGGATTCTGATCATCTTTGGCGCAACGGTGTATTTGCTCGTCAACGTCATTTTGCTAAATCAAGTGGATAACATGCTGGCGGGTGTTGCGCGCGAGATCATGCGCAACACAACCGTCAGCTCTACGGCGGAGCTGAGCATGGTCAGCCTGCCGCAACTGGATATGACCGCCAACGCATATGTGCAGGCGTGGGGGATGGATGAAAGCCTGCTGACGACTTCTCCCAGTATTGGAACATTGAGCCGCCCCCTCGATCCCATCGGACTGAAAGCGGGTACGACCATCTATGAAGATTCCTACCTCGACGGCGCGCACCTGCGCGTGTTGAGTGTGCCGCTCGTATTTGGCGAACGGCGCATCGGTATTTTGCAGGTCGGGTCAAGTTTAAGCGTGGTGGATGCGACCCGCAACAACCTCATCTCTGTCATGTTGGGTATTGGGGTTGTGGCGGTGCTCATGGCCGCCTTGGGCTCTTGGGTGCTGTTGGGACGCGCCCTCTCTCCGCTGGAAAACATCACCGAAACCGTGGACCAGATCAACCGCGCCGACGACCTTTCGCGCCGCATCCCAACGCTTGGGCAGGTGAAGGACGAAGTCGGCAATCTCGTGCTGTCCTTCAATCAAACGCTCGAACGTCTCGAAGCGCTTTTTACTTCGCAGCAGCGCTTCCTCGCGGATGTCAGCCATGAGTTGCGCACGCCGCTCACCGTCATCAAAGGCAATGTCGATCTTATGCGCCGCATCAAAGAGGCGGATGAAGAGTCGCTCACCAGTATCGATCAGGAAGCGGGCAGGCTGACGCGTTTGGTCGGTGGTTTGCTCATGCTCGCGCAAGCCGAGTCGGGCAAACTTCCGCTCAATTTTGGGCGTGTGGAGCTCGACCTTCTGCTCACCGAGGTCTTTACTGAAATGCGCATGCTGGCGGGCAGCAAAGTGCGTGTGCATCTCAATGACATCGATCAAGTCATCGTCCACGGGGATCGTGACCGTTTGAAACAAGTGCTTTTGAATTTGGTGGCAAATGCGATTCAATACACACCCGCAGGCGGGGATATTTACATCAGCCTCTCCAAACTTGGGGATCAAGGACGCCTCATCATACGGGACACAGGTCCCGGCATCCCGGCAGAGGATTTGCCTCATATATTCGACCGCTTCTACCGTGCTGAAAAATCGCGCACGCGTTCGCAGACCAGCGGCTTTGGGCTGGGACTATCCATTGCGCATTGGATCATCGAGCATCACAACGGGCAGATCAAGGTCGAATCAAAAGAGGGCAAAGGCACGACGTTTGCGATCTGGTTGAATGCTATTAAGTAGGTAGGTAGTTGGGATAGTTTGGTGGTTT
>VGOX01000232.1 GCA_016875755.1 Chloroflexota bacterium | reverse complement strand
TGGGTTCGCCTCAAACAGGTTGCCAATGAGACCCAACAGACTGTTTACCGCCTCAAACATGATTTGCTGTCCGACTATTTGCGTCAACAACTCAAATCGCCTGCTATTCAAATGACTTTTGCGTAAGTCCTATATAACTGGAATTAAACGATATAATTGTCACGCCGCGAAACGATTTAATCATATCTTCGTACATTACGGCAGGAGGCTCATATGAGTGACTTTTTTGAAAAAGTAAGCAGTCAGGTGGACCCGTTCAAGAAGCTGGCATCGTACATTCCCGGCTTTAGCGGGTACGTGGAGCGACAGAACCGCCGCGATGCAGATAAGATCCTGCGCGAAACCGTGGCACGCCGCTTTGAGGAACACTGGAAGCGCGCTTCTGAATTGCAAGTGGAAATGGTCAGCAGCGGGATGATCCAGTATGTGGATGAGATGGAAAAAGCGGCTCTCGCCCTGCGCACGTTCATCGACAAGATCAGCACCGCTGCGCGCGGTTATTCAGGTCTTTTCGATGCGGTGAAGATCAACGAAAAGGAGCTCGAAGCGATCTATCAATTCGATGCTGCTTTCTTTGATCTCGGCGACCAGGTCGGCAGTGCGCTGCACAATGTTGAAGTAAGCATGGGCGACGAAGCAGCTTTGCCTGCCGCCATTCGCAACCTCACCACTTTGGCACGGCTCGCAGTTGAAACCTTCGAGCGCCGCTCTGAAGTGGTAACGGGAAGCCGATAATTTTCAGGTAGGGACACGGCAATGCCGTGTCCCTACGGATATTAACATGTGGCACGAATACATTAACCCAACTTCCACTGACGAGGTCATCCACCTGCTGGCTGAAAAGCGTGAAACTGCCCGCATTGTCGCTGGCGGCACAGACCTCATCCTTGAACTCGAACGCGGCGTCCGCAAAGATGTTAAGACGCTCATCGACGTCACACGCATTCCCCACCTTGATCAAATCACAATCGACGAAGATGACGTCATCCATCTCGGAGCATTGGTCACACACAACGACTGCGCCGCATCGGAACTCATCCGCAAGCGGGCGTATCCGCTGGCACGCGCAGCCTGGGAAGTCGGCGCGCCGCAGATCCGCAACCGTGGAACGATCGCGGGCAATCTCATTACGGCATCGCCTGCAAACGACACCATCACACCGCTGATGGCGCTCGATGCAAACGTCACCTTGATCTCGACGCGCGGCGAACGCACTGTGCCATTGAAGGAGTTTTATACAGGCGTCCGCAGGAACGTGATGCAAGCCGATGAAATGCTGGTCGGCATTTCCTTCCATGCGATGACCGCAACCCAGCGCGGGACATTCATCAAACTGGCATTGCGCCGCGCACAAGCCATCTCGCTTGTGAATGTGGCGGTCATCCTTAATCTCAAAGCGGAAACCGTTAAATCGGCATCCATCACACTGGGAGCAGTGACTCCCATCATCACCCACGCCGCCAAAGCCGAAGCCTTTCTCGCCGACAAAAAACTTACGGATGAAAACATCGCCCAGGCCGCCGAACTCGCCGTGGAATCCGCCACACCGATCGACGATGTGCGCGGCTCCGCCAGCTACCGCCGCGAAATGGTGCGCGTCATTACCAAACGTGGGCTGACCGCCATCCGTGATGGGAACGAAGAAGCGGGCATGCCACAGAAACCGATCCTGCTTGTTGGTGCTTCGGAAAATAGCACACCGATCACATCAGAAATATTCCCTGCAACACCCATTCAAACAACCATCAACGGCAAAAAATACGCCTTCACCAGCGGGCACGACAAAACCCTTTTACGCCTGCTCCGCGAAGAGGGCATGCTGACCGGCACAAAAGAAGGCTGCGCCGAGGGTGAATGCGGTGCCTGCACCGTCTTCCTCGATGGGCAGGCTGTTATGTCCTGTCTTGTTCCCGCACCCCGCGCACACGGCGCAAACATTGTCACCGTGGAAGGGCTTTCGAACGGCGAGCAATTACACGCTGTTCAGGAGGCGTTCGTTGAACATGGCGCCGTCCAATGCGGATATTGCACGCCTGGATTCCTGATGTCAGGTGCAAAATTGTTGGAAGAAAATCCCAACCCCACCCGCAATGAAATCGAACAGGCCATCACCGGCAATCTCTGCCGCTGCACTGGCTATTACAAGATCGTGAAAGCGATCGAAGACGCCGCAAAGACGGCCGCCTGAGGTATTCATGGGAAAATATAGAAGTTCTGTTTACAAAAAAACCACCCCGAAATCGGACGGCCCACATGCCGTTTGGCGCGGGATCGGCTGCTTGATGATGATCATCATCCCTATCATCTCCTATGCAGCAGGATATGAAACCATTAACTACGCCATCGAGAATAACGTCGATATCCCTTATCAACTTCTCGGCACGCCACGCTACCCTGATTTCTTTTACAATTCCGGCAGCCTGATTAGCCTGCTTAGCCCGCTTACCGCTGTAAAAAATCTATATGCCTATGTGATCGCGGCAATTTTCTACACCCTAATTCTTGGCAGTATCACATCTGTGGGATACGCAATTGTCTACCGCTTCACCGGGCCATCCCGTTACGGCCCCCTTGATATTCCACAGCCCAACATCAAAGTAAAACGATATAAGCGATAGAAACCCATGTCTGATCAATCCGTTGGAAAATCCCATCCCCGCGTCGACGCACTGGACAAAGTCACTGGAGTTGCACAATATTCCGGCGACCTTTCCATGCCCGATATGCTGCACCTGAAAACCCTTTTTGCTGAAAGACCGCACGCAAGGGTAAAAGACATCCGCATTGAAAAAGCACTGTCAGCCCCCGGGGTCATGGCGGTGTATACGGCAAAAGACATTCCCGTCAATGAGTATGGATTGCAAATCCCAGACCAGCCCGTGTTATGCGGACCAGGTGCAAGCAAGCCGCACACTGATATCGTCCGCTTCGTTGGAGATCAGGTTGCGGTCGTCGTGGCAGAGACTGAAGCCCAGGCGGATGCGGCATTGAAGTTGATCGAGGTGGACTACGAAGACCTCCCGCTTCTCACGGACCCGGTCACTGCCATGCAGCCCGGAGCACCGATCCTACATCCAGACAGGGGCGACTCGAACGTTTGCGTCCATTACAAAATTCGCAAAGGGAATGTCGAAGACGGCTTCGCAAATGCAGATGTAATTGTCGAGGGCGAGTACCATACTCCAGTACAGGAACATGCCTATCTCCAGCCTGAAGCGGGTCTGGCCTACATCGATGAAGAAGGACGTATCACCATCGCCAGCGCAGGCCAGTGGACGCATGCCGACCGCAAATCGATTGCACATGCCATGGGGATGGAGGAAGAAAAGATCCGCGTGATCTACCCTGCCATTGGCGGCGCATTCGGCGGCCGCGAAGACCTTTCGGTGCAGATCGTTCTCGCTCTGGCAGCATGGAAATTAAAGCGCCCTGTAAAAACAATCTGGTCGCGTCGCGAGTCCATGATCGGTCATGGCAAACGGCACGCGATCATTCTGCGCGCCAAATGGGGTGCCACCAAAGACGGCAAACTTGTTGCTGTGGAAAACGAGATCATCGGTGATGGCGGTGCGTACATGTACACATCCAACAAGGTGCTTGGCAATTCCGCCATCACCTCAACGGGACCTTACGCCATTCCCAATGTAAAAACTGATGTGTATGGTGTCTACACCAACAACCTGCCCGGAGCAGCCTTCCGCGGATTTGGCGCACCGCAAGCCCTGTTCATGGCGGAAAATCAGATCAACAAGATCGCTGAAAAACTTGGCATGGACCCTGTTGAGATCCGCTTGAAGAACGCCCTGCGAGACGGCGACACGATGGGCGTTGGAACTCCCGCCCCCGGACCTGTGAGCGTTGTTCAATGCATCGAAGCGGCGCGGGACGCGTATCAATGGGAAAAGAAGCCTGAAAAAAGCAGTTCTACCGGCATTGCCCGCGGACGCGGGTTCGCGGCTGGCTTCAAGAATGTCGGGTTCTCGTTTGGCTATCAGGAAAACTGCTGGGCAAAGGTTGAAATTTACGGAAATGGCAAGATCGAACGTGTCATCCTGCATCATGCTGGCGCGGAAGTTGGACAGGGTACGCACACGGTGATGGTGCAGATGGCCGCGCAGGTACTGTCCATCCCTGAGAAGTTGATCGAGTTACGAACCTCTGACACAGCCACACAGGGCAACCCAGGTTCTGCCTCCGCATCGCGCCTGACCTTTATGGCTGGCAACTCCGTCAAGGGAGCAGCGGAACGCGCCCTCGAAAAATGGAACCTGGAGGAACGCCCTGCCATTGCTGAATTCCAATACCTCGCCCCCCGCACAACTCCGATGGACAAGGAAACTGGCTATTCAACACCCAACTTCCAATACGCTTATGTAGCTCAGGCTGTGGACGTTGAAGTGGATACGGAAACTGGCCATGTACGCGTTGCGCGCATCGTCTCCGCGGACGATGTAGGCAAGGCGATCAATCCCGACCTTGTGGTTGGGCAGATCGAGGGCGCAATTGTGCAGGCACACGGTTACGCTGTGATGGAAGAATACAAGACCAGGGACGGAAAAGTCCTGACAGACCAATTGAGCACCTATCTCATCCCCACCATTTGGGACATCCCTGAAAAAGTGGAATCCATTCTGGTGGAAGTTCCCGACCCGAACGGACCGTGGGGCGCACGTGGTGTAGGCGAACTTCCCTACCTG
>VGOX01000231.1 GCA_016875755.1 Chloroflexota bacterium | reverse complement strand
ATGAACAATGGCGTTTGCTCATCATTGGCTTGGTCTTCACCGTGCCGCTGTTCATCCTTTCCATGAGCAAAGACTTCGGTCTGTTGCCCGATTTTGTTTATTCAAGCACTACCATGGCAGGCATGCGTGACACCCAGCCTTGGTTTGGCTGGTTGATGCTGGCGCTGGCTTTGCCTGTGCAGTTTTATGTAGGCTGGCAATATTATGTTGGCGCGTATAAATCATTGCGCAATAAATCCGCAAATATGGATGTGCTGATCGCGATGGGAACATCTGCCGCGTTCTTCTACTCCCTGCCGATCACATTCGGCTGGTTGATGGGGCACGTATACTACGAGACGGCGGCAGTGATCATTACGCTCATTAAACTTGGAAAATTCCTGGAGGCGCGTGCCAAAGGACGCACTTCAGAAGCGATCAAAAAATTAATGGGGCTCCGTGCCAAAACCGCCCGCATCATCCGTGATGGGGTGGAGGCGGAGGTCCCAGTGGACGATGTCCGTGTCGGTGACATTGTTTTGGTAAAACCTGGCGAGAAAATTCCCGTAGATGGCGTGGTCGTTGATGGCCGCAGCGCCATCGATGAATCCATGCTGACGGGCGAATCACTGCCTGTTGAGAAGAAACCCGGTGACCCTGTCATTGGTGCAACGTTGAACAAACTCGGTATGCTGAAGTTCGAAGCCACCAAGGTTGGGCGTGAAACTGCTCTGGCTCAGATCATCAAATTGGTGGAAGATGCGCAGGGCAGTAAGGCTCCCATCCAAAAGATGGCGGATCAGGTCTCATCAGTGTTCGTGCCGATTGTGATTGTCATTGCCGCGCTGACGTTTGCTGGCTGGTATTTCTTCGGTCCGCCGCTTGCCATCAACGCGGATGTGGATAATTTCACCCGCGCACTGATCAACATGGTTGCTGTGCTGGTAATCGCCTGTCCGTGTGCGATGGGGCTTGCCACGCCAACCGCCATTATGGTGGGAACGGGCAAAGGCGCGGAGGCGGGCATCCTCTTCCGCAGCAGTGAAGCGCTGGAACGTGCTGGCAAGGTCAATGTGGTGGTTCTGGATAAAACTGGGACGATCACGAAAGGTCAGCCTGCGGTGACGGATATTGTGACCGTGGACGGTGGACGATTGACCGCAGACGAACTCCTCCGCCTTGCTGCATCTGTCGAAAAAGGTTCGGAGCATCCGCTTGGGGAAGCGATCTGGGCGGAAGCAACGACTCGTGGGTTGACATTGGTGGAACCTGCCGGGTTCAAGGCAGAGGCTGGGCATGGCGTGCAGGCTGAGGTCGAGGGAAGAAGCGTCATGGTTGGGAACAAGCGCATGTTTGAGACACGTGGAATCCAGTTGGGGAGTCTCGAATCCGAAGTGTCGCGTCTTCAATCCGAAGCGAAGACCGCAATGCTGGTTGCGATCGATGATGTCGCCGCAGGAATTATCGCGGTAGCGGATACGATCAAGGATAGCTCGAAGGACGCGATTGCTGACTTGCATAAGATGGGCTTGCAGGTTGCGATGATCACGGGTGATAACCAGAAAACCGCTGAAGCAATCGCGAAACAAGTTGGCGTAGATACTGTGCTCGCGGAAGTTTTGCCCGAAGGTAAATCTGCGGAAGTGAAGAAACTCCAATCGTCAATCGTAAATCGTAAATCGTCAAATGTAGTGGCAATGGTCGGTGACGGTGTGAACGATGCGCCCGCACTCGCGCAAGCGGATGTGGGGTTGGCAATTGGGACTGGAACAGATGTGGCAATGGCTGCCGCGCCTGTGACGCTGATGAGCGGTGACCTGCGTGGTGTTGCTCGTGCGATCAATCTCTCCCGCAAAACGCTGGCTACGATCAAGCAGAATCTGTTCTGGGCTTTCATTTATAACGTGATCCTGATCCCTGCTGCAATGCTGGGATATTTGAACCCGATGCTCGCCGCTGGTGCGATGGCGTTCAGCAGTGTCTTCGTGGTGACGAACAGCCTGCGCTTGCGTGGTGTGAAAATTTAGACGATAGACGGTGGACGATGGACGATGGTTTTATGGTCAATCGTCTATTGTCCATCGTCAATAGCACATGAATACTTTACCCTCCAACCCTGAACAGCAAGAAATAAAATCCGCATGTGGCGGAGTTCTACAAGACCCAACACAATATCCGAGAGCCATGTTTAATGGTGAGAGAGTCTATTTTTGTAATACCGCTTGTCTGAATGCCTTCTTGGGCGCGCCAGAAGCCTTCATGGCGGGCGATATCGAACATCCTCTTGAGGATGATGAACACCCACAAACTCATAATCACTAGAATTGGAAACCTTTAATATGAAAAAAATATCGCTCCTTCTCGTTGCAGTATTGGCACTGCTGATTGCTGCATGCGCTCCACAAGCTGCCGAAATGCCAAAAGCCGAATTGCCTGCTGGCAAAGCCTGGGCAGATGGCAAGGAAATCTACTTTGTCCACACCGAAGCCTCAGATGCAGGCGTGGCGGAAAAATTGACGGACATGATGGCATCACCTGTCATGCTCGTGCCCTCGCTTGCAAATGTCCCTGATGAATCGTTGGCGGATGTATATGTCTTCACCAACGGGGTAGAAGGGATGGGTCCCTTCGGTTTTCAAGCGGACGTTTTTGACAACCCGCCCGGTACGGATGGTTACACTCCCCTGCGCCGCCTCAATGTGGTGACATGGACAGACCAAGCTAACGCCCGCGAACTCACCCATGTGGATGATGTCTTCGCTGCCGAAGCCGCTGGCGAAGTGACCATCGAACAACCCGGTGTTGTCATCAACATGCCGTTCGTGGTTTGGGATGGCGGTCAACGCTAAGTTTTGAGGTACAGGGTGTGAGGATATCCCTTGCACCCTGTCAACTTTCTCACTGCTCGTTAAGCATTATTATTTATCATCTGAACGTATTGAGGTCGAATGAGCAAGAATACAAAACCTTCCGTTGATCCAGTCATTGTTGTCATGCTCGGCGTGGTGCTCCTTGCCATTGCAGTTGCCATGATCGCCTTTCCCTCTGATTCAAATTCCATCAACATTGCTGCGGATTCAGGCTTGATGAGCCAGTTAGTCGTGGCGTTTGTCACGGGCATTACCACAGGCGGCTTGAGTTGTCTTGCCGTGCAGGGCGGTCTGCTTGCCAGTTCGCTCGCGCATCAGATCGAGCAGGATTATGCGTCACAAGTGGGGCAGAAAAAAGGAAGCAAAAAGATCGAAGTCCAGCGCACCAACAGCGCTTTTCCCATTTTCCTTTTTCTCGTTTCAAAGTTAGTCGCTTATACACTGCTCGGTGCATTGCTCGGCTGGCTTGGTTCGTATCTCACGCTCAGCCCCATTTCACGCGCGGTGTTGATGATCGCCATCGGCGTGTTCATGATCGGCAACGCGCTGCGTATGTTCAACGTGCATCCGATCTTTCGTTATTTTTCCATTGAGCCGCCCAAGTTCATCACACGCTACATCCGCCGCACCGCCAAAGGGACAGACACTGCCACGCCCGTTTTTCTCGGCTTTCTGACGGTCTTCATTCCCTGCGGCGTGACACAAGCCATGATGGCAACCGCGCTTGGCACAGGCAGCATCGCGATGGGCGCTGCGCTCATGTTCGCGTTCACGCTTGGCACCAGCCCCGTCTTTTTTATCGTCGCTTATCTGACGACCGAACTTGGCGCACGCCTCGAGAAATTCTTCATGCGATTCGTCGCCGTTGCCATTCTGATTCTGGGATTTGTAACCCTCGACAGCGGACTCAACCTGATGGGCTCGCCCTTCTCGCTTCAGAACCTAACGCGAGCTTGGTCCTCCTCCCCGACAGAATCTGCCCCCGTAGCTGATTCAGGTCAACCCGTGGAAAGAGGCGAGATCTACCTGAACGTCGAAAACAGCGGATATTCTCCCGCCGTCATGACTGCACCTGCGAACACAGAACTTACGCTCAACCTCGTTACCAATGAGACGTATTCCTGTGCGCGTGATTTTGTCATCCCGAAATTGAATTTTTATATGCTGCTTCCTGCGACGGGTGTGATGCAGACGACCATTCCGCCGCAGGTGGCGGGGACGACGCTGTTCTACACGTGCTCGATGGGCATGTACACAGGGCAGATCGTATTTGAGGAGCAATAGCCATGCTCAAGAAAACGTTCAAAATTCCCGATATGACCTGTACCAATTGTGCGATGAAGATCGAGGCGTTGGAAGATGACCTCGACGGCGTGAAAGAGATCAATGCCAGTTATCACAAACTGGAAATGGTCATCGAATTTGATGAAACAAAGTGGAGCGATGAGCAGATCATTGCGGCGGTGAAGAAAAAAGGGTACACGGCAATAACGACATAAAGAAAGGCGGTTGAGAAAACCGCCTTTTTTGTTGGTGTATACTACCGTCATGACGAAATATTACACACCCAGTGAAGCGAATGAAATGCTGACCATCGTCCGACCGATGGTGGAGGAATTGATCGGAATTGCCGAACGCATTCATTTGCACCAGCCCGAGCTATGGGAGCTGGCGCGGAAGGCGGCGGGCAATGGTGGCAGTGCGGCATTGAGCAAGCTCCTGCCCGATTTTGACAGGTTTCACACGCTGATGCACCGCTTGGATGATCTGGGCGTCGAGGTGAAGGATGTGACGATCGGGTTGATCGACTTCCGTGCGTTGCATGAGGGCAGGGAAGTGTATCTGTGTTGGAAATATAATG
>VGOX01000230.1 GCA_016875755.1 Chloroflexota bacterium | reverse complement strand
AATCCAGCGCAAGAGGATCTGCGCCACTCTTGGTGAACCGCCGGATGCGGACCCGCATGTCCGGTGGTGTGAGAGGGAGCGGTTAGCCGCCGCTCCCTACTCGATTATTTTGTTTCGTATCTCGCCGTCAAAACGGGATGATCCATATTCCCAATGATCTCCGCCGTCACATTCGGAGAATACATCTGGCGCAGAGAATGCACGCTGTACGACGACCCCATGCACAACAGGTCGTACTTCCCCTCCTGCGTCTCCGCCAGAATCTCCTCCACCACATTCCCCTGCCGTCCGCGCACACTTGCATTCAACCCGGCTGCTTTGGCGATTTCCAATGCGTTGCGTAAACTCTGCCCGATGGGTGTATCCGTCATTTCGGGGTGCTGCCAGTTTTCCCGCAGCGCCCGTGCGGTTGGGTAATCAAAATCGATCGGCGGAACCACATTCAACAACGTGATCTCAGCATTGCATGCTGCCGCAATCTGCACAGCCAGATCTTCAGCGGCAACTTCATACCCAAGCCCGCCGATGCAGATCATGATCCGTTTCAACGGCAACTTCAACTGCGGCACATACAGGATCGGCTGTTTGATCTCCTCGATAAATTGCCGAATCGACCGCCCGCTTATCAAATGGCGTAGGGTTGGACGCCCAAACTTACCAAGCACCACGATCACATCTGCCTGATTCGCCCTCCGCGGAATCACCTCCTCCGCGCCTCCATTCTGGACCTCAAGCCTGTATTCTGCTCCATTTTGCTGGAACACCCCTGTGGCATATTCGAAGACCTCTTCAAGCGGATGGTGAGGCTCGTCAATATCGCCCGGGCTTGGCTTCTCGTTGACCCCGAGCAGCGTGATCTTCGCGTGCAGGGTATTGGCAAGCCATGCCCCATACTCAATGGAGGGCCATGTCCCCTTGAAACCGTTTGTTGGAATAAGGATTTCAGATGTCATTAGTTTCTACCGAAAGATGAATAACCCAAGAACTCCCGCACCGATCAACACATATTGCGGCGGGATCTTCAACACGACCAATGAAATAAAACTCAACACCGCGATCAACAGCGCACGCGATTTAATGGATTTCTTCCCGCTGGCGGGGAATAACTGCCACGCTACCAATACCAGCAAAACGCCGACGGCAGGTCCCATGCCGCGGATGAAACCGCTCATCCACACCTGGTCTTCCAGCTGCGTGAGGATGAACGCCGCAACGAACATCAGGGTGGTTGGCGGCACGATGGCACCCAGCAGCGCCGCCAGCAGCCCGGGTACACCCCCGGAGGAATACCCAATGAACATCGCCAGCTTAAGCGCTTCACTGCCAGGGACAAGGTTTGCAAAACCAACAGCTTCCACGAATTTTGCTTCGGTCATGATCTTGCCAACCGTTTCCTTGTAAAGCAAGCCAACCGACGTGGGGCCTGCTGTCGTCAATAAATTGACCTTCAGAAAGATCCAGAACAGCCGCATATCCACAATGAATTTCGAGCGGACCTTTACTTCTTCCTTGTTTTCTTCGAGGGAGGGGACTGTGCTCATTTGAATAAAAATATCCCTGCGATGCCCGCCGTCAACAACACCAATGGTGCGGGTGCATCTTTTATCAAAGCGACCAGACTGATGACCGCCAGAGTAATGACCTTCCAGTCGATCTCCCCGCCGGCGTTGAACATCTTCCATGCCACGGTGAGGATGAGAACTGCCACAGCAGGGGTCAATCCCTCCACGAAACGGCTGACCCACGCCTCGCGCTGGATGCGATGCAGGACAAGAACCACACCCAGCATCAACACCGTCGGCGGGAGGATGGCCGCTGTCAGAGAAACGAGCCCGCCGGGCATACCAGCCACCATATACCCCACGAACATGGCCAGCTGCAATGCGTCGCTGCCGGGCAGCAGGGTGGAAAGCCCCACCGCCTGCACGAACTGTTCATCGGTCAGGAAGATTCCCACAGTTTCGTTGTACAGCAGCCCAACGGACGCCGACCCCGAAGTGCTCAGCAGGTTGACCTTTAGAAAGATCCAGAAGAGGGTAAGTAATGTGTTCACAGAAAAAAGATCGTAAGAGGTTGAATGCACAAGTCTATCATGCAATGTTTCCCGCATCCACTGCGTATTAACCCTGTGGTGTTTTGTTACAATCGTACTACAATGAGCGGACAATTATGAAAAAGATTATTCCCATCATTATCCTTTTCCTCGGTGTGATCGTGGTCTTTCTAAGTTTTGACGAACTGGAATCCACCATTGAAACCATTCAAAAGACACACTTGGAATATGTCCTGCTGGCGGCGTTGATCCAATCCATCTGGTTCATCACCACCGGGCGGATGTATCAATCCATCTTTCACCTGCTCGGCATCCATGAAGGCGTCTTCACGCTTTCGCGCATTGCCACAGCGGCGAATTTTATCAATATCGTGGCACCCACTGCCGGTGCAGGAGGAGTCGCGCTCTTTGCCGCCGAAGCGCGCCGCCGCGGACATCCCGCCGGTAAGGCAACTGTCGCCGCCGCCCTATTCCTCCTGCTCGACCAAGCCGCATTTTTAGTCATCCTCTCGTTGGGCTTATTTGTTCTCTTTCGCCGCAACGATCTCGAAGTAGGCGAAATTTCTGCTTCGCTCTTTTTGTTTTTCATCGCCGCTTGTTACGCTTTTGTGCTCTATCTTGGTTATCGCTCTGAACAAAAACTGGGTAACTTGCTGGCAAAGATCGCGCGCGCCATCAACCGCATTGTAAAAATTTTTCGCAAGGACGAATATCTCAGCGAAGCACGCGCGTATGAATTTGCCCACGAAGTCGCAGACGGTTTCTCCGGGCTTACTGAAAAACCGTCCAGCCTCATCCGCCCGATCCTGTGGGGCATTTTCGACAAAGGCTTGCTCATGCTCGTGCTGGTCTGCGCCTTCCTTTCCTTCGAAGTTCCATTTTCAACAGGCACCATTATTGCAGGTTTTTCGATGGCATATCTGTTCCTGATCGTATCGCCCACACCTTCGGGCATTGGCGTGGTTGAAGGTCTCATGCCGCTTGCGCTCGCCTCACTGAACGTGCGTTGGGGCAGCGCCGTTGTCATCACGCTCGTTTATCGCGCCATCACATTTTGGTTTCCGCTTGCGGTTGGTGCGTGGGCCTTCCGCACCCTGCATGCCGGCGAAACCTTCCCGGAGAAGAACTCCGCTTGAACACGCTTCGATCTCTTTTGGATTTTTGGAAGCAGGATGACGAAACCGCCCCGAACTTTTTTGCCTGGCGGACGTCTCCCCCGCGCCCCGCACAGACGCATCCTTTCCCGAACGATCTGCCTGTTTCGCTTCGAGATGCATTATCCACCCGACACATCGACACGCTCTACTCCCACCAACTCTCTGCATGGAATCACATCCGCGCTGGCAGAAACATTATCCTCGCCACCAGCACCGCCAGCGGAAAGACCCTCGCCTACAACCTGCCCGTCCTCACGGAGATGCTCGAAAACTCCAACGCCCGCGCCCTCTATCTTTTTCCCACCAAAGCCCTCGCGCAAGACCAACTCTCAAATCTCCAATCACTTCAATCGTCAATCGTCAATCTGAAATCGTCAATCTACGATGGCGACACCCCACAAGCAAACCGCCCAACCATTCGCAAAACTGCCCGCATCGTTTTATCCAATCCAGACATGCTGCACACGGGCATCCTTCCGCACCACGCCAACTGGAGCGAATTCTTCAGCAACCTGAAATTCATCGTCATTGACGAAGCTCACACCTACCGCGGAGTCTTTGGCTCGCATGTCGCCAATGTTATCCGTAGGGTGAAGCGTGTGGCGGAATTTTACGGGAGTAAGCCGAAATTTATTTTGGCATCCGCCACTATTGGAAATCCACAGGAACTTGCAGAACGGCTCATTGAAGAACCCGTGGAACTGATCGACAATGACGGTTCATCACGCGGAGAACGTCACTTCATCATCTACAATCCGCCCGTTACTGATGCGGCTCTCGGTTTGCGGAAAAGCAGTCTGCTCGAAAGTGTACGGCTTGCCAATCACCTGCTTGCAAAGAATATCCAATCTGTTGTCTTCGCCCGCACCCGCCGCACCGTGGAAATGTTACTAACCTACTTGCAATCACCCATCGAAAATCGTAAATCCGAAATCGTAAATCATATCCGTGGCTATCGTTCTGGTTATCTCCCCCATCAACGCCGCGAGATCGAACAAGGGCTGCGTGACGGTTCCGTCAAAATGGTGGTGGCAACCAACGCGCTCGAACTCGGCATCGACATTGGTGGACTGGGTGCGGCGATTCTGGTTGGGTATCCGGGCACGATTGCAAGCGCACGTCAGCAGGCGGGGCGGGCAGGGCGTGGAGATGATCCCGCCGTGTCGGTGTTGGTGGCGTCGCCAAATCCGCTCGATCAATTTCTTGCGCATCATCCCGAATATTTTTTCGAGCGTTCGCCTGAAATGGCGCTGGTGAATCCGAATCACCTGCTGATTTTGCTTGAGCATTTACGCTGCGCCATGTTCGAACTCCCCTTTCAAGGAGGGGAAGGTATTGGCAGTATCTCCGATGAACTGCTTGATGAATACCTTGAATTTCTGGTTGGCAATCAGGAAGCACATTATTCCAACGACAAATATTATTGGATGCAGGATCAATACCCCGCAGCGAATATTTCCCTGCGTTCCGCGTCGCCGCAGAATTATGTGCTGCACAGCGTCACCGACG
>VGOX01000229.1 GCA_016875755.1 Chloroflexota bacterium | reverse complement strand
CAAAAGCCCGCCACTCCTTGGCTGCAAAACTTTTTCAAACTCTCCCCAAACTATTCCACGAGGTCCTCAAGGTTATTTGGTTAGTAAGGTTCTGTTCTTTCCACGATGTCCGTAAGGTCGACACCTACCAGTTACTATTATGTTGTTAAACTGAAATCGCCCCATCTATAATGGATGGGGCGATTTTTTCAAGCATTATTTTCCGTGTCTCTTCCTCAACTCGTCTGCCGCCTTGTTCAACTCTTCCGCATTCCTTTGAATTTTCTTGATTGCCGCCACGGCATCATCCACGCCTTTGGGTCCGGCGCGGAAGATGGCTTCGTCCAACCAGACGGCTTCGTGTTCGCAGGCGCGGGTAGCTTCGGGCAGGTTCATATTCTTGAAATCGAAATACTGCGGGAAGGCATTTGGCACTGCCAGTTTTGATTTCTGCGGTTGGAACAATTCGTAGTTATGCATGGCTTCATAGCCGACCCAGCAATCAATCCCTTCTGCGTCCAATGCGCCACATAGAACATCATGTTCCACGCCAAATTTCGTTGGGTCAATGGCAAAGATGTAACGATAGAAGGAGCGTGTGGTATGACGCGGGTCGCGCTTCATTACACTCACGCCGGGGATTTCACTTAAAGATTCATCCATATAGGCTGCCATCTCTTCACGCTGCTTTGCCTGCTCAGGGAAGCGTTCGATACCCGTCAATGCCATTGCAGATTGCAGCTCGCTCATGCGAAAGTTCCCGCCTTGTACTGCCAATCCATTGACATAATCTTCACCGCCGCCGCCCAGCGCATGCGGACGTCCACAGTCGATGATCGAAGCCGCCAACGCCGCATGTTCGGCAGACTTGCATAGCAAAATTCCGCCTTCGCCCGATGTGAGCGTTTTGGATGATTGCAAAGAGAACGAGCCGAAGTCACCAATTGTCCCAGCGCCCTGACCGTTCCACTTTGCGCCATGTGCGTGCGCGCAATCTTCGATCACGATCAAATTGTATTTCGCCGCCAGCGCCATGATGGCATCCATATCTGCCATGTTCGAGCCAAGATGCACAGGAATGATCGCCTTGGTCTTTGGCGTAATGGCTTTCTCCGCCGCTTTCGGGTCGAGACAATACGTATTCGGGTCTACATCCACGATGACGGGGATGGCTCCTGCTCCCATCGGTGCAGAGGCGGTGGCTTGGAACGTATACGCAGGCACGATCACTTCATCACCCCAGCCAATGCCCGCGGCGCGTAAGGCTACTTCCATGGTGATGGTTCCATTCGTCATCGGTACGGCGTATCCGCTGCCTTGCAACTCGGCAAATTTCCTCGCGAGTTCCGCAGTTTTGGGTCCCGGATATGGATACCCACCCCAGCGCCCCGACTTGATAACCTCAGTCACAGCATCAATATCGCGTTGATCCCACACGGGCCAATCAGGGTACGCCTCTGTTCGAGTTTTGCTTCCACCTAAGATCGCTAGTTCAGACATTTCATTTTCTCCTTTTTTATGATGATAAAACCGCTTCGCGCGTGACCTGAGTCGGGCGCGCGGTAATAGACAGAATCAACCACCCAAGCAGATTTCCTGCCAATGCGATGGCATACAACCAATACGCACCGACTCGATCAAAAAGGATTCCGCTCAGCGGCGCGGCAACGAGAATAACAAATCCATGCAAAGTGACGTCATAAAGCGAAAGCGCCGTAACGTCCTGCCCATGTGGAGCACCTTCCACAATGTATGAAACCAAAGCAACGGTCAACAGACTGAACGAGCATCCCTGCATGGCTCGAAAGATGACGATACTTGCAACAGATGGGAAAATTACGATAGACACCATACCCAATGCCTGCAACATTAAGGCGGCACGCAACACAACACCAGAACTGAAACGTTTGACCCATCTATCTGCCCAGAACATAAATGGGAGTTCGATTGCAGCGCTCATCGAACTCGTAAGCCCAATCAAACTCTCAGATGCGCCAAGTTGCACCAGATAGATCGACTCAAATTGGACACGACCCGTATTGCTCAACCAGACAATGAACATGGCAACCGCCAGACCGATCATAGACTTGTCTCTAGCAAGGCTGGATGTCACCTGCTTTAATGAGACTTTTTCTTTATGTTCGGTTTCGACATGCCTCGGCTTTGCAGAAACAAAATGAATCAATAAAGCGGCGAGGATCGCGCAGACAGCATAGCCAGCAAACGGGACGATCAACCCCGCCTGTTCGACCAACCATCCCGCAAGCGAAGCCGCGACCGCCCATCCCAATGAGCCGAAGAGTCGAATAGAACCAAAACCTGCTTTTTCGTTCTGAGTCGCGGATAAGGCATGAGCAGTAGAGAGCGAACCGATCGAATTATCGAAGATCGAACTCAATACAATAAAGACCACAATGCCAAAATATGTTGCCTGCAAGCCGATGAAAAAATAGGTAATACCAGCGCCGATAAGCGCAACTTGTAAAACGAATTTTGGGTTCTGCGCTGTATCACCCCAGCGTCCCCAAAGAGGAGCCAGAAACATCGAAACCGTCCAACCGATGGAGCCGAGCAAGCCCATTTGCGCGCCCGTCAAACCGACTTGCTGGTAATAGAGCGCAAGGAATGGGAAGAGGAATCCGCCAGAGCCGATGTAAAGGGCAAAGTAGAGGCGGAATTTCCAGAGGTCGGAGGAGGTGTCAGGTTTCACGTTTCGCGTACCAAGCTATTGCTTGAAGAATTGTGGCAAACATTGTTTATTGGCTTCGAGCATTTCATCCAGCATTTGATTCGCTTGCACGATGGTCAGGCGGCTGGATAGCGGATCGTTGAGCAAAATTTGCAGGGCGAGATTTCTATCACCCGTCAACGCGGCTTGGACGGTCAGCTCTTGATTAGAGATGTGTTTCTGTAAAACGTTTTGCACACCTGCAGGGACATTGCCATATGTAGTAGCATGTGCGCCAGTTGCATCGATCGTGCCGTAGGTTTCGACGACCGCGTTGCGGGACAAGTTGAAAACTTGTCCTACGTTAGGCAGGTTCATAATACCGATATACGTCTCGCCAACCGTCACAGCGCGGATGATCTTGTTCGCGGCTTCGGTGGAGACATCCTGCATGAACGATGCAAGCGGCACGTCGCCCCGCAACGCAGACTCGATCAAGCCTTTCGCTTCGGCTTCCATGGCATAACGATCTTCGACGTTGGTCAATATCAGATCATAAGTTTTTCCCCACTCCGTAGACTCGTTGATAAAGTGCGGAAAGAACTCGGCTATGTGGCGGTCGCCTGCCGCAGGTAACGCACCGTACAAATGGAACAACGTGGATTTGACCTTTGCATGATCTGCAAACACGGATGTGTCTCCTTCATCAACTTTGATCTCGCCACTCAATATTTTATCCGTGACAGCGGATAGTTCATCGAAGGCTCGTTTTTCATCCGCATACAAATCCGTGACCCAGATCAAATGATTCACGCCTGCGATTTTTGCCGCGATATTTTCTGGCTTTGTTCCAAACAGAGTCGCCAAATGCTCCCGCACACCGATCCATTCATGGCACAAACCCACAACTTTCACTCCCTGCATGGCGAGTGTGCGCGTGAGTACGGTCATGGGGTTTGTGTAATTCAGGAAGAGCGCATTTGGGCAGATATCCATCACTTTGCGCCCGATCTCTGCAACCACGGGAATGTTACGCAATGCACGCGCCAACCCACCTGGACCCGTGGTATCTCCGACTGATTGCTTGATTCCGTATTTGGCGGGAATCTCCAAATCAGGTCGCATGGATTCCAACCTGCCTGTTGTGATGGTCAGGATGATAAAGTCTACGCCTTGCAGGGCGTCTTCGAGCGAGAGCGTTTTCTCCAAACGAAAGTTCAGGTTGAAATCCTGAATCATCTTTTGACCGAGTGCATACACCAGATCAACCCTCTCTTGAACGATATCCTGCAAGACAAGCGTCGAGCCAGCCAGTTCTGGCGTGGCGAAGATATCCCGCATGAAGGTGGGACCCCAGGTATACGATCCGCCGCCGATAATACAAATTTTGGTCATGGTTTTGTTTGGCGAAAAGTAATTGGTAAATATTAACTACCATTTACCAATTACCCTTGATTCGCCATCTCCTTTATCGCTTCCATCACCTTTGGGGTTATATCCTTCCCAATTGAATTCGTCTCTTCATAATGCTTCCCTGGTTTGAACGGGTTCCACGGGTATTTGAAATCTTCAACAGGCAGGATGTAGCCCAACTCGTCGTTCGCCAACCCGATCACACCCGTGACCTGAGCCCCCGCCTCTTTCATCCACGCCTTGAGCTGCAAGCCCAACTTGGGCAGTAACTCCCCTGGAACCGTTGCCAGCCACAACCCGCCGATCTTGATGAGATTCACTTCGGTAGTGACGTAGCCGCTTTTGTCGCGCACATCAGGCAAAAGCTTTCGTCCAAACGCGAGTTTGTACAAGATGTTAGTGAGTTTGGCTTTGACGATACGTTTTTCAATGCTGATCAACGACTTTTGACTTTCGACCTTCGACAATGAAGCAATTCCATCTTCCGCCAACTTCCTACCCATAGTCTCAGCTTCTTCAAAAGAATGGTCTTTCACATCGGGAGTCATCATGCCGCCCAATGCGCCAGAGAAGAAAATACACGGAGCGCCCGTTTGCTTTTCAGTTTCTTCACGCAGATAGTGGACATAATCTGAAGTGATGTTGGGGTTCATATCCCATAACA
>VGOX01000228.1 GCA_016875755.1 Chloroflexota bacterium | reverse complement strand
ACTGCTGGTACTTCAACACCCTGAACTGCCTCTGCATAACAACGCCTCCGAACTGGCAGTTCGACAACGCGTGAGAAAGCGGGATGTGAGTTTCGGTCCACGCACCCAACTGGGTTTACAAGCCTGGAATACTTTCATGACTCTGGCTGACACGGCTAGGAAATTGGGCATCAGTTTCTATGCCTATATTCGTGATCGTGTTGCCGAAACAAAACAGATCCCACCCATGTCCCTTCTGGTGACAAAGCGCGCTCATGAACTCAACCTCAGTGGCTCCTGAGCTTGAGAGACTCTCCCCCCCCGAATTTTTGAGAGGATACTGCGCGCAAGTATAAACCCCTAGAAACATCAGCGCAAGCATAGAAAAGGGGTACTGTACTCCTATTAAGCGCACACCAACCTCAACGGTTGGCATGCTCCAGAGATTCGTAGGTCTGCAACAAACTGATCAGGATCGCATCGGTAAACGTATGCATTTGCGAATACATCCTCGCGGCTTGGGAGGCTGGCAAATTAGCCTCACCACACACCTTCACCACCGACTCGATCAAAGAATTGCGAAAGAACAAAAACGCCTTTGCCGCATCCACATAGCTCAGGCTGTAACGGCGCGCGCGTGAAGCATATTCATACCCAATGGCATACGCTTCCGAGGCGGCATCCACATCGTTCGCGCTGATGAAATTCATCAACCCATGAAACAGCGAGCGGGCACCCATGCGATATTGATTGCGTGCATCATCATCCAGTTTTTGATACCAGGACTCTGCCTCCAAACTCCCTTCGGATATCTGCACCCGCACATTGCGGATGATTTCCTGCATCATATTCTCAGGCTGCAGCGCCTCCAACCGCGACTTGGAGTTGGTCTGTGCCCAAAGGGAGATTTCACTACGCTTATAGCGGCGATGCCCGCCCTGCGTCTTATGCACAGGCAACACACCTTTATCAGACCAAAGCCGCACCGTGCTGGGATGCACACCCAGTACCTCTGCCGCGTCACTTAAGGAAAGCCACTCGTCGGTCATTAGTCTGCCACCGCCGCCACTTTATCGGTAAAGGAAGGTTCATCTGCTTTTTTACGAAAGACGCCCACATCAATGCGATACAGCATGAACGCAGCCGCGAACAACATGGACGCCTGAATACCGAACACAACCAGATACCCATGCAAAGCATCGCCCGTCCATTTGGTGGCAAGGTCGGCGACCACGCCCGCCATCAATAAGCCGACGAGACGCGACATGCCATTCGAGAAACCCCACGCGCCAATGTACAAACCGACTTTCTCAGGCACGGTCAGGTCGAACATCAACGAGAGGTTGGCAATGGTGGAAATGCCCGTCCCAAACCCAAGGAGGGTAATGCCAACGTAAAAAGTAGTGAGATTGGCTGTCAACCCGCTGACGACAATGGTGATAAACCCGAACATCGCCGCCAAATTACCGGACTGTGCCACATATTTCTTCTTCACGCGCCCTTCAAGAACCCCTGCAATAATGAAGGCGATCAACGTAAAACTATTCGTAATGGACACAATGCGCGACGTCTGTTCGAGTGACATGCCGAAGGCTTGCGCCCCAAAGGGTTCGAGCAATACATCCTGACCCAATATGGCAGCGAGCAAAAGTAGAAGATACACAAAGAAGACCTTTGCGACGGGATTTTCCATAATGGCGGCGGTCATCTGCTTGACTGTGTACACGTCAGATTTGGCGGCTGGGGAGGAAATGCCCGAGCGTGGCTCCAACTTGAAGAGGCCGATCAAACCCATGATTAAGGCAGTGGAGGCGACGATGATGAACGCGCGCGAAAGCAGGTCAGGGTCATACGTCGGCACCATGCGGCTCAGACTGATTCCCGTCGCGATCAAACCGATCACCATGATCGTGAACATCGTCGCGATGGTCTTGCCGCGCCCGCTCTCGCCTGAAAGTTCGGAGGCAAGTGAAAGATACGAAACTGCGGAAAGGTTATAGCCCATACCCCAAAGGAAGAAAGCAAGCACGCCGAAGGTGATACCGAGGTCGAAATCTTCGCTGATGAGGATGGCAACCTGCGGCGCAACCGCCACACCAAGCACGCACAGAATTAAGCCAACAAGAATATATGGCGAACGGCGATAGCCCATGATGGGATGCCGATCTGAAAACGAACCGATGGCAACCTGAATGGGAGCCAAAAGATAGGGGAAGATTGCGAGAAGCGTAAACAGGGTTTTGGAAACGCCGAGGTCGAAAATCATTACACGGTTGAGCGTGCTGTTGATCGGCACAAGCGTCATCGCCACGGCAGTATGAATGAGGGCAAGTTGGATTCGTTTAGTGAGCATGGTTTCTTTCCAAATAGAATTAAGCGACGCAAGGGCGTTTGCACGCCCTCGCCTCTGGTTCCCAAATTCTACATTTTCGTACGAAACGGTCAATGTAGAATTATATAGAATTTTACTAGAGCTTTATGAGGGATTAAGTGAGTTTTAAGGACGAAAAAGTGTAGATCTAAATAAAAAAGGAGAGAGACGATGCGCCTCTCTCCTTCGGGACATATGCTTCGGTTATCCTGCAATCTTTTTCAACACCTCACCCAACCTGTTAATTTCTTCCAGTGTGTTGTAATGTGCCGCACCAACGCGCACCATGCCGCCAACGCCCTCCACGCCCAAACGCTCAGTGACGTTGATGGCGTAGTAGTGACCGTCCCACACATAGATATTTTCCTTCGCGAGTTCCTCGGCAATTTTTCGCGGCGGAATATCACCAATGCGGAAGGAGAAGGTCGCCACGCGTTCGTCCAGGCGGCGGTTGTCGGTGAGACCAAAGATGCGGAGACCGGGAACAGTCTCCAGCGCGGCGAGAAGCGCGCGGTTCAATTCAAATTCATAGGCGCGGATGGCGGTCATGCCTTTTTTGAGTTCGAGGCGGCGACCCGTGTAGCCTTCCCCTTGCAAGCCTTCGGCATACTCCCCGCCAAATTCCTTCGCGACCCATTCGAAATATTCCATTGTGCCGAGCACACCCGCAATGCCTTCGTGGTTTTGCGTGCCCGTCTCGAACTTGCCGGGCAGTTTGTTCGTGGCAGGGCGCACTTTGTATGCGAATAGATTTTCGAGCAGGTGATGTTTGCCGAACAAGATCCCCGCATGAGGACCGAAGAATTTATAGTACAGGACACAAATCACAAGACACATTCAGCTTTACTGTTCGTCTGGTTATTGGAAAAACAAATAAGTGACTCTTGGAAAGCCAGTGTCATATTGGGTGATGGGCTATTATAATCAATGCCTATCACCCATTTCTTTTTTCGGAGTATATCCAATGCCCCTTGATCTTTCCGCCATCCGCAATCAATTTCCTGGTCTAAACCGTCCTGATGTTTTCTTTGACAATCCTGGCGGAACCCAGATCGCCAAGCCATCCCTCGACCGAGTCACTCGATACTTGATTGAAAGCAATGCCAATCATGAAGGCGCATTTGCGACAAGTATTGCATCCGATGCTGTCCTAGACGAAGCACACCGCGCAATGGCGGATTTTTATAATGCGGCATCTTCGGAAGAAATCGTCTTTGGCAACAACATGACCACCATTACCCTTCACATCAGTCGATCACTTTCGCGTGAATGGAAGGAAGGAGATGAAATCGTCGTGACTCGGTTGGATCATGATGCCAATGTAACCCCTTGGGTTTTAGCTGCACAAGATCGCGGGGTGAAAGTGAATTGGGTGGATTTTGATGTAGAAGATGGCACTCTTAATTTAGATGACCTTCAAAAAGTGCTTGACCGAAAACCTAAACTTTTAGCGGTAGGCTACGCTTCAAATTCACTGGGCACGATCAATCCGGTCAAGAAGATTATTGATATGGCTCATGCTGCTGGAACTTTGGTTTATATCGATGCCGTTCAATATGCTCCACATGGAACGATTGATGTTCAGAAATTGGACTGTGATTTCCTTATTTCCTCCGCCTATAAATTTTTTGGCACTCATTCCGGTATTTTGTATGGAAAGCATGACCTTCTGGAAAAACTTTTCGCCTACAAAGTGCGTCCGGCAACCAATAAACTTCCTGGAAAATTTGAGACCGGCACCCAGAATCATGAAGGGATTGCTGGAGTATTGGGAGCAATTGAATATTTTGAATGGGTAGGCAAGGAATTCGGCGGTGAGTTTACAAGCGGGCTGGCAGAAGAGAAGTATCAAGGAAGACGTTTGGAACTCAAAAAAGGCATGACCGCCATACACGCCTATGAATACGAGTTGTCACGTGGATTGTTATCCGCACTAGAGTCTGTCCCGGGGCTTCGGCTTTACGGTTTAGCAGATGTTCGTCGTCTGGATGAGCGTGTTGCCACGTTCTCATTCCGGTTGAAGGATATTCATCCGCGTGTAGTGGCTGAAAAACTGGCACAAGAGGGGATTTATGTGTGGGATGGGCACTACTATGCCCTCAATGTGTCCGAACGACTAGGTGTGGAAGAACATGGTGGAATGGTGCGAGTTGGTGCTGCTCATTACAACACCCTTGATGAAGTCACCAGGCTAAAGGATGCTTTAATCAAGATTGCAAACCAATGATAGTTGACGGTCAGCGGTAAAGAATTTAGTTTTCTTGATTTGTTCCCCAAAAAATGTGCTGTTAAAATCGGCAATGACTTGAATCACCTTACAAGTTGTTGCCGATTTTCTTTCATAAGACGCGCCAGTTCTTTGTCATCGACGATGAGTCCCATCCCAGGTATATCAATCCCATGTAACTTCTCCTTTTTTACCCAGGCAGTTACAGTTCTTGTGG
>VGOX01000227.1 GCA_016875755.1 Chloroflexota bacterium | reverse complement strand
GCTTCGTAATTCGACTACCACAGGATTGACACACAGCGTTATTGCGCGTGCTTTCAACTGTGACAATATAATCGCCGCGTTCGTTGATTTCTACGCTGATTACTTCCACATCAGGAATATCCAATGGAAATGTGATCAGATTTCGTGATTTGAGACCCTGGTGATTTGTCACACTTCAATCTCCGCTTTTTTTACCAATTGTACCCCCCATATTTGGGGGCAACCACGCAAACTACCAGAGAGCCAACATAGTTCGGTGGTGTGTGATTGAGGTTGTATTTTACGAATGCTATCGGCAGATAAGCGTTGGGATGTGCGACTCGCGCAGGGTGGTATCCACTGCGCTGCCGATGAAAACTTGTTGTAGTTTGCTTCTGCCGTGACTGCCCATCAGGATCAAGTCTGCATCATGCTCGGAGGCGATGTGATGCAGGTGATTGGAGGTGTTCTGTTTGCTGAGAATGAACTCCGCCTGCACTTCGTGGATCTCAAGATACCGCTGGGCGTAGTTTTGCACCTCGGCTGTGATGCTGGCGTCTTCCAGCGAGGTGAAGACGATCACCTCGGTCTTCCAGATTTCAGCGAGATAGGCGGCGATGAATAACGCCTCCCTGGAACGGTCAGAACCGTCATAGGCGAGCAGGGCGCGCTTAAACTGGCTTGCACCATTTGGGATGGTGACGAGCGGGCGGGAGGAACGTTCGAGGATGGCGCGAAACGGGGAGTTCAATACGGCGAGCCCTTTTGATGGCGGGTTGAGCAGTTTCAGAATGATCAGGTCGTTGACGATGGCGCGCTCGATGATCTTTTTCGTGACATCTCCAATGTCAATGGCGAGTGTGCCTTCCACGCCTGCTTCCATGCAGGTTTGGTCGAAACGCAGTTTGACTCCCAGCGCGTTGGGGCTGGCAATATCATCAATGGTTTCGACGATGTGCAGCCCGTGCAGTTTGGCGTTCTCGTGTTTGGCAATGAGGATGCCCTGTTCAAGCGCATCCCAGCACTCTTCATTGCCGCTCAGCGGGATGAGAATATCGTTGAATAGGTTTTCGGTATATCGTGTGATGGTGCGGGCTTTGCGCCAGCTCCCAGACTCGGATGTGACGCTTCGCTTCAAGATCAGGTCTGTTGCGGCCGCCTCAGACTGGATCTCCCACCCAAGCTCTTTCTCAAGAGCAGAGCGGTTCTCAGAGATCCAAATGTACAGGTCGGTGATGGTGCGGTTGGGGAACCAGCGCAGCAGTCCGCGGTCGCGGATGGCTTCAGCGAGGGGGATGTACATGGTGTCGTACCAGTATGCGGCGGCGTCGCGAAGCGCAGCACCTTGTTGTTTTTCATCCTCAAAAAGATACGGGCAGACGTCGATCTGTTCCATCAATTTTCCGTATTGTCCCGGGGCGGTCACACTTAGGTCTATGGTTGGATGTATTTCGGCAAGACCTGTTTTTTCGAGGAAGTCGATGTATTCGGCTTTGACGATCAGGTCGTCAAGGTTGGTTTCGGGGGTGAGTTTCATGTCGGTCTTGAATTCGACCACATGCGCTTCGATGGTTTCGAAATTTTCCTGCCGCGCAATGGAGACGCGATGATTACCATCCACCACGAAGTAGACCTCACCGACCTTGTATACTTCGATGGGCGGCAGACCGATGTGACCTTCCATGGCGGCTTTGACACGCGCCCAGCGGTCACGGTCGCTGTTTTGGAGGGGCAGAAAAGTGCGTGTGAAATCAGTGTAACGCCCCACACTTCCAACGATGGCAGCCAACGGAATGTTTTGGATTCCGCGTTCGGTGCGGTTTCGCAGCTTGAGCTTTTTGGCCACATCCTCGTAGGAAAGCAGTGCATTGGATTTCCCCGTAACGCGTGCGAGCGCCTCCTGAATGGATGCGCGTTGTCTTGCGTTTTGAAAATCCTGAATTGCGGCTTGGAATTTGTAAAGGTTGTCTGACATTGGTGTTTGTGACTTCCATAACGAGTATATATTGAATGGATAATCGCTTCAAGTGGGAAACTTTTCCTGCATCTATTTCGTTAAATTGGAGTACAGTTAATATGGAAATTGGAGGAACTCATGAAACAAGATAAATTTCTGACAGGTATTTTGATCGGTATCGGCGTGTTGATTTTGCTCGCGCTGGGATTGTTCTTCACGCGGCAGGACAAGCGTGATTATGTGGCTGAGACCGTTCCCGACGGAATTGTGCATAACTATGTGCTGGCGGTGTTGAACAAGGACTACCAAAAAGCATATGGCTACCTCGCCGATCTTGAGCACAAACCCACCTATGAGCAGTATCGCCAATCGTTCTTCAATGGCATGGTCAACCCTGGCGATGTTGGTGTGGATATTGGCGCGGTGGAGATCCATGACGGCGAAGCCATTGTCACGCTTGATGTGTATTATTCCAACAACGATCCATTCTCCAGCCGCTACTCGAACATGGAGCGTGCGTTATTGGTGGAGCAAAATGGCGATTGGAAGTTGAGTTCCATGCCGTATAACTTCTGGGATTACGGCTGGTATCAGGAACCTTATAAGCCGTAATTATTAGGTCATTGCGAGGAGGGCTTCAGCCCGACGACGTGTGCCACGAAGTGGTAAGCAATCTCCTGGTTTACGGGAGATTGCTTCGTCGCAAAGAACAAGAACGCTCCTCGCAATGACGGAGTGTAAATCTATGAAAACCATTCGTCGTCTTTACTTTTACGCCGTCTCCATCATCAGCATCGAAGTGGTGATGTGGGGCATCATCAGCCTGCTCCGCTCGATGTTCAATGCGCAGCAGGTTGTGGATAGCGCCTCGACTCTGGCGCAGGCGTTGTCTCTTATTCTCGTTGGTGTGCCGATCTTCCTCGTTCACTGGCTGTGGGCGCAGCGCGTCTCGGCTTCGGATGAAGAAGAGAAAACGTCCAGTCTGCGTGCCATCTTTTTATACGGCATTTTGCTCGGCACGCTCATCCCTGTGGTGCAAAATACGCTCGCGCTGATCGACCGCATCTTCCTCACTGCATCCAACCTTTACACCACGCGCGCCATCGTTGGCTCCACCCAAACGTGGAGCGACAACCTCATCGCCATCGCCATCAACCTGCTCATCGCCGCCTACTTCTGGAGCGTGCTCAAAGACGAATGGCGCACACTTCCCGAAACCGAAAACTACGCCGAGATCCGCCGCCTCTCGCGCTTCATCTGGATGCTCTACGGCTTGCTCATGGTGATCTACGGCGCACAACAGGCGTTGGATTATGCGTTCACTTTGTCCACTGGCACAGTGCTGGGGATGATCGGACGGGAGACCATCGTCAATGCGATTGCCTTGCTCGTCATCGGCTCGCCCATCTGGTTCTTCTCGTGGCGCATCTTACAGGACGGGTTGGATGATTCCTCCGAACGGGAGTCTTATCTACGCCTCGGCATTCTCTACCTGCTTTCGCTCGGCGGCGTGATTATTGTCCTCACCGCAGGCGGGACATTGCTCTACATGACCCTGATGTTCGCTTTTGGTGACGGAAAATTGTTCACCGATTTCGTACAGGATATCGGTGGCCCGATCTCCATTGGTGTGCCGTTTGCAGTGGTGTGGGCATACTATGGAAAATGGCTTAGTGAACAATTTGCATTCGATGCCAATGGTGCTCGCCGTGCTGGCAAGCAGAGATTGTATTCCTACATCCTCTCTCTGCTTGGGCTGGGCGCGACCTTCTTTGCAGTGCAATCCCTGCTCTCTGTGGTGATCGACCTGATGACAGGCGCGGAATATCTCGGCAGCGGCGGGTTCGCCTCTCCGCTTGCGAGTGCGTTGGCATTCCTCGTGGTGGGACTCCCACTCTGGCTGCTGACATGGCGTCCGATGCAGGCGCAGGCGTTGCTTGAAAATGACGAAGGTGATCATGCCCGTCGTTCGATCATCCGTAAGACGTATCTGTATCTGGTCTTGTTCGTTGCCGTCATCGGCGGGATGATCTCTGCGGGCGGGCTGATCTTCACCCTCATCAACGCCGTGCTTGGCGGCAGCACGGGAGATTTTGCCAGCTCGGCGCTCAATACCTTGCAGACACTGGTTTTGTTCGTGGTGTTGATGCTGTATCATCTTTCCGCGTTGCGAAAAGATGGCGCGGCGAAAGCCGATGTGTTGGCGGAAAAACAGGCGAGCTTCCGTGTGCTGGTCTTTGACCATGACGGAAAATTCGGTGAAGATGTGAAAGCCGTGTTTGCCAAACGAGCACCGAAATTGCAGTTGACAGTGCTCAACGCCAGTGAAAAACCTGCAAAAGACGTAAAGGCAGATGCGATCATTTTGCCCGCATCGCTGGCGGTGGATTTGCCGAGAAATCTCGAAGCGTGGATCAAGTCATTTGGCGGGAACAGGTTCATCGTCAATGATGAAGCGGCGGGCGTGTTCTGGATGAGTGACTTTGGGCACGCGGCTGATTCCGCGAAGGCAATGGCGGAGGGCGAAGATATCCGCCCGCAATCCCCGAAGCGCATGACTTCCGTATGGACGTATGTGGCATATGTGTTTGCAGCGTTGTTTGCGTGTCAAATGTTGTTCACTCTGACCATGCTTGGCATTTCCGCAGTGACGGGCGGTTTCTAATACGAACAACATAATAAAGATGCAGGGTAAAAACGGCGAATTTCGGCTGCTTTTACCCTGCAAGTTAAGGTTGTTTGGGCACTAGTACATTTTGGCGTAAATAAGGCTATGATAAGATAAAGAAAAACTCACAGGAAAATAAGCCATGCCAGGACGAAAAGCGCCAGCAGTAAATTTGATAGAAGTGGAACGAGA
>VGOX01000226.1 GCA_016875755.1 Chloroflexota bacterium | reverse complement strand
TCGCAATTGGCTGGAAGAGTACCGTGCTGCACAGCCTTTACCGCTTGATTTCTTTCTGCGGAAATTATTTGGCGAGGTCATTTCACAGCCAGCGTACGGCTTCCACTCCAATTTAGACTCGGTGCGTGTGGCGGCGAGTTTGGTTGAGTCCATCAAAAAATTCCGCAATGCAATGGAGCCGACCTATGTGAACATGGACAGCCCCGCTTTTGACCTTGGGCGGGAATATATTGCCATGCTCGAAGAGGGTGTGCTTGCCGCGCAGTATCTCGAATCATGGCGAAGCGTGGATAAAGATGCGGTGCTTGTCGCGCCTGCCTACACTTTCTTGATGATGAATCAGCCTGTCACGGTGCAATTCTGGCTCGACCCTGGTTCGGAAGGCTGGTCGCAGCGCGTATCTCAACCGCTTACGCAGCCATATGTCCTTTCGAGACATTGGCAGGCAGGCAGAGTGTGGATGGATTCAGACGAAGTGGAAGTGGAAATCGAAACGCTGGCGAAACTAACAGGCGGCCTGCTTGCGCGCTGCCGCGAAAAGATCTATCTTGCACTGTCAGACTTGGGCGATTCGGGGTTCGAGCAGCGCGGCGCGCTCCTGCGTGCGTTCCAAAAGGTGCTGCAAAACCAGTCCATTGGTTAACATTGTTTCATTGTTATAATCCCCCACCATGAAACGATACATTCTCTTTACTGTCTTTATCTCTGGCATGACCACCCTCGCCGCCGAACTCACGGCGGGACGCCTGATCGGCAATGTCTTCGGTACGAGCAACCTCGTTTGGGCTAGCATCATCGGTCTTATTCTCATTTACTTGACGCTGGGATACTTCCTTGGCGGAAAATGGGCAGACCAAAACCCAACGCCACTTGCCATGTACCGAATCCTTGCCTGGGCGGCTTTTACAGTGGGGTTGGTGCCTTTCGTAGCCGTACCCGTTCTCAGGTCCGCCGCAGAGGCGTTTGAGGTATTGAACGTCGGCATTATGGCGGGTTCGTTCATCGTGGTATTGGTGCTCTTCATTATTCCCATCACATTGCTTGGCGCAGTATCGCCTTTTGCGATCCGCCTTTCTATAGACAATGCCGAAAAAATGGGTCAGATATCCGGACAAATCTATGGGATCTCCACGCTTGGCTCGTTTATCGGCACCTTTCTGCCAACGGTGATCTTTATCCCAACCATTGGCACACGCTTGACATTTGTGTTTTTCGGCATGGTTCTGCTGGCAGTAGCGCTGGTAGGTCTTGCGCTGTACGCTGGTCGGCGTGAAATGCTCAAACTGATATGGATGCCCATTTTGCTGGCGGTGATCGCATTTGCTTTTTCAAATTCCGCGCTCAAGAGCAGCACAGGGCAGGTCTATGAAACCGAGTCGGAATATAACTATATTCAGGTTCAGCAAGTGGATGGGTACACACTTCTGCGTTTGAATGACGGACAGGGCGTTCACTCCATCTATCATCCTGATATGCTTTATTTCAATGGACCGTGGGAGCAGTTTATGGTCGGTCCCTACTTTTACGCCAACCGCTCACCCGATGATATTAAGCGCATGGCAATTGTCGGGCTCGCGGCGGGAACGGCGGCGCGCCAGGCAACTGCGGTGTATGGTCAGGATCTGCAAATTTACGGTTTTGAAATTGACGGCAAGATCATTGAAGTTGGCCGCAAATATTTTGAAATGAACCTGTCTAATTTGCATGTAACGGTTGGGGACGGAAGATTGGAGCTGGATCGCAGCAGGGTCAAATACGACATCATTGCGATCGATGCATATCGCCCGCCGTACATCCCTCCGCACATGACCACGCTCGAATTCTTTGAAATTTGCGCTTCGCACCTAACGGACGATGGGGTGCTGACCCTGAACGTTGGTTCCACCCCTGGTGACCGCCGCCTGATTGACGGACTCGCCACAACCATGGCAGAGATTTTTCCCTCCATCCACATCATGGATATTCCAGGATCGCTCAACACCATGATCTTTGCCACCAAGCAGCCCACCACCCGCGAAAACTTTGCCGATAACATGATCCGCCTGGCGCAGGATACCAGCCTCGATCCTGTCCTCGTCACTACAATGGCATCCACCTTTACCAACTTGCAGCCCGGCTACCAGACAACCACCGTATTCACGGACGACCTCGCCCCGATCGAATGGATCGTCAACGATATGGTCGTCAACTTCGTCATCGATGGCGGGTTGGAATTTTTGCAGTAATTTCTCATGAAAACGGCCCTCTCCTACCTTACCTCCCTCCTCACACCCATCGTACTGATCGGGTTGGCGTTGCGCATTCTACTCTCACCGTTGTTTTACACCGTTGAATACAACATGCCCTACTTCCCTGCGGATGAATACGGATTCACGAAGGAAGATCGTTTACAGTGGGCTCCTTATGCCGTGGAGTATCTGGTCCATGACGAGGATATTTCCTATCTTGGCGACCTGAAATTTGATGATGGCAGTTCCTTGTATAACGAACGGGAATTGAAACACATGGAAGATGTCAAGAATGTGGTGCAAGGCACATTGCGCGTGTGGTACATCTCGCTCGCCTTGATCATCGTACTTGCCATTGTATCCACACAAAAAGTATGGATGTCTGCATTCACAAGCGGCCTGCGCCGCGGCGGCTGGTGGATGATCTGGCTGGCTGGGGCGCTGGGTTTCATCGCAGGTGCGGGAATTTTGCTCAACCCAAACATTTTCTGGGTGTTCTTTGAGTGGTTTCACACCCTGTTCTTCGAGGGAGATTCCTGGCTCTTCTTTTATTCAGATACGCTCATCCGCCTCTTTCCCATCCGCTTTTGGCAGGATGCCTTCCTCTGGGCGGCGGTCATTGCCCTGGGAGGAGGAGCAGGCTTGGCGTTTGGATTGAAGCGCTAATCCATCCGCGTTTTTCGTTTCTACTGCACAGACATGGGGTTACTTCTACATGATGTATAATTTCATTATAGGAGTATCTTAATGTCCTTTAAATTAACCTTAGAGAACAAAGTTGCAGTCGTTACAGGTGGTTCACGCGGCATTGGACGCGCCATTGCCCTGGAATTCGGCGCGCGCGGTGCGGCGGTGATTGTCAATTACAATAGTTCGCCCGATGCCGCTGAAGAAGTGGTCAAGCAGATTCAGGATGCCGGCGGAAAAGCCGCCTCTTTCAAAGCGGACGTATCCGACTTCAAACAGGCAGAGTCTCTGATCAAATTTTCCATTGACACCTTCGGCGATCTGAGCATTCTCGTCAATAATGCAGGTATCACCCGCGACCAGTTGATCATGATGATGCCCGAAGCAGATTGGGATGCCGTCATCAATACCAACCTGAAAAGCACCTTCAATTGTTCGAAAGCCGCCGTCAAACATATGATGCGCAAGCGCACGGGACGCATTATCAATATCGCTTCTGTGGCTGGGCAAATGGGCAACCCCGGGCAAACAAATTACTCCGCTTCCAAAGGCGGACAGATCGCCTTCACCAAGGCTCTTGCGCGTGAAGTTGCGGCGCGAAACATCACCGTCAACGCCATTGCCCCGGGTTTTGTGGATACGGAAATTCTCGACGCGATGACGCCCGAAACCCTCGAAACCGCGCTTAAACTTGTTCCACTCGGGCGCAAAGGCAAACCCGAAGAGATCGCTTTTACAGCCGCATTCCTTGCTTCTGACGGCGCCGCGTATATTACGGGCCAGGTCATCGGCGTGGATGGCGGTATGGCAATGATGTAAAAAATAAAAATGGATAGGAGCACGAATGTCCGAAATCACCCAAGGTAAAACCACTGTATCTCCCGAAGTACTCACCACCATCTCGCGCCTCGCAGCGCTGGAAGTATTCGGCGTCAGCCGACTTGCACCCGTCGCTGGCGGCGTGAATCGACTCTTTCGGCGCGGAACAGGCGACGGCGTCCGCATTGAAGCGAAAGACAATATCCTTTCCATGGAGATGTATCTCGTCCTGAAGCAGGATGTCAATATCCGAGAAGTCAGCCGCAATGTGCAGCACAACGTGGCACGTGCCGTACAGGAAATGGTCGGCATGGAAGTTGGCGAGATCAACATCCACATTGAAGATATTGATTACGAAGAGGACGAGGCGTAACTTCATGAAACCCCGTACCAGGGCGCGCTCCATTGCTCTGCAAGTTTTGTACGAAACAGATCTTGCCAGCCATCTTCCAGGCGAAGTGTTGCAAACCCGCCTGGAAGAAACGACTCTGCCTGATGACCTTGCCGAATTCGCAAGGGGCATTATTTTTGGCGTACTACCATTGACAAAAGACCTCGATCAACTGATCGCAAAATATGCGCCAGAATGGCCGCTCGACCAGATCGCCGCAATAGACCGCAACATCCTGCGCATTGCACTTTGGGAGTTTGCAGTCTCCCGCGAAACCCCCGTCAAGGTTGCCATCAACGAAGCCGTCGAACTGGCAAAACTATACGGCTCTGATTCAGCGTCTAGGTTCGTCAATGGAGTACTTGGCGCGCTCTCTGAGCATCAGAATGAAATTCATGAGATCATCAAGAAACGTCTCACACAGGAAGCAAAACTGGAATCATAGCTATGGATATTCTCGGTGTTGGATTATCTGAACTTATTTTCATCATCATTATTGCATTGATCGTACTGGGTCCAAAGGATATGCAAAAGGCTGGCAAGACCATCGGCAAATGGATGCGCGACATTGTCACATCCGATTGGTGGAAGATATTCCAGCAAACTTCACGAGAACTGCGCACCCTGCCGAACAAACTGATGCGCGAAGCGAACGAAGATTTGAACCAGGTTCAACAGGAAATCAGAAACGCCTCCTCCTTCGACGGGGAGCA
>VGOX01000225.1 GCA_016875755.1 Chloroflexota bacterium | reverse complement strand
GCAATGGAAGCGCCGATCATCGAGTTACCGCCGACAGCAAGACGATGTCCCTCGGTGATCATGGCTTTTCCAGCCTCGCCGCGCCCCGCTTTCAGGACGGCATACTCCTTGCGTTCATCGAGCAGGAAGACACCTGCATAATAAAAACCGAATTCATCGCAGATAATATCCACCGTACGATTGAAAAGTTCATACGAGTCAAGAATGGTGGTGATGTTGCGGGCGGCGCGGGCAGCGGCTTTCATCAATTTCATGTGTCGTTGAATGTCGTTTGTCATCAGTTCCTCTTTTTTAGCAGTTGCTTTTAGTAGTAAGCGGTTAGTTATTGGCGGAAAGGATCTTTTGCACCAGTTCGACCAGTCCCTGCTCACGTCCTTTGACAAAAAATGCGTTCGCGCCTTTCGAGACGGCATCTTTGGCCTTGTTCACCTCGTCGTACGCGGTCAGGATGATAACGGGCAAGTCGGACTTCTGCTTTTTCAACTCATCCAACAGGTCGAAGCCTGCGTCATTTTTCGGCACGCCGTCAAAGCCTGGCATGTTCAGATCCAGCACGGCAATATCCACCGTGCCTGAATTTTGCGAGAACATGTCCCGTCCTGCTGTGCAATCCGATGCGGTCAACACGTCAAAGCCTGCGCGCAGCAACGTTTTCTCCAAGCTGCGTTGGATCAATTTTTCATCATCCACCAAAAGCACTGTCGTCATACATTCCTCCAAAATTTATTTGTTACTGTAGGGGCGACCCGCCCATCGAAAACACACAGCCTGATTTCCATTGAAGGGTCGCCCCTACGGGCAAATTATTTCACCGCAGGCAGGCGGACGTAAAATTTTGCGCCATGCCCTGAGTCACTTTCCAGCCAGATCTTCCCGCCGTGCTGCTGCACGATCTGCATCACTGCAGAAAGTCCCAAGCCTGTACCGCCTTTGCCGCCTTTGGTCGTAAAAAACGATACCCAAATCTTTTCCTGAATCTCTTTTGGAATGCCAGGTCCGTTATCCTTCACCGTCACCAAAACAAAATTCGGGTCAACGTCTCGGCGGCCATCCACAAATATTTTCGGTTCAAACGTTTGAGACATTGCTTCCCATGCGTTCTTGATCAAATTATTGAAGACCTGTTCCACCTGCCGTGCATCCACCTGCGCTAGCGGCATATCGTCCGACCAGGTCATCGAAACCACATCATCAGGCAAGCCCATGTTCGCCACCGTGTTCGAGATCATCTCGCTCAACGACACCGCTGCATCGCTCCTCTGGCGTGCAGGACCGATCAAACCTTCCTTGATATCGAGGATGGTCTTGGCGGAATTCTCGGCGATGTCCAGATCCTCCATCAACGATTCAACGCTGACCAACGCCTGCAAACGATACGGCTTCATAGCGGACATTTCTGCGAGGACGGCTTTCAGGTCAATGCCCAGCGCTTCCGCCTCTTCTCTGACCTTTTGAACTGCACTTTCCAAAGCGGCATTTTTCAACGCTGACGCATTCACCTGCGCAACAAGCGCAAGCAGATAACGCACATCCTCGCCCACGCGCTGCACACTGCCAGGGATCGGCGCCGCCTTGTTGCCCACCCAGTGAATGGCTTCACCCGTGGCAGTGGCAATCGCTTCGTAGGTTTTTGTCCGCAAGATTTCAGCGTTCGCGGATTCGAGCTTGTTCATCAATTGCGCGTTGTTGATGGCAATCGCCACCTGCTCCGCCATGGCTTGCAGGGACGTAATGTCGTCTTCAGAGAAGGCGTTCAACTGATTGCTTTGCACGGTCAATGCCCCGAGCGGGATCGAATCCACTATCAGCGGGAGAGCCATTTCAGAACGAGTATCAGGTAAAAATGGATTCTTGAAGCGCGATTCCTCGCCGACTGCATCCAGCGCGATCTGCGGCTGTTCATCCAATATCGCCCTGCCTATCATGGATTTTTCATCCACTGCCAGGCGATAATTTTCCGCCATCATTTTGCGCCCCGCTTCGGCATACCCAGCACGCAGGATCGCCCACTTGCGGTCGTCGGAGATCAGAAAAATGCCCGAATAATAGAAGTTGAATTCACCGCAAATAATATTAACCGTATGCCTGAGAAGGTCATCCATATCCAAAATGGATGTGACCATTTGGCCAACGCGTGCCGCGGTTTCAAGCAGACGATGCCTGCGCTCGAGCATGGCAAACATGCGCCCGTTCTGTTGAAGCAGGTGTTTGTTCTTTTCCAGCGCACTGCTCAACTGGCGGATTTTGCCTTCGAGGCGCTCCACCAATTCCTGTTGATAGGCCTGCAAATATTTTTCGGCATGTTCAAGTTTTTCAACTTTGCCTTGCAAGTATTCGTCCACAAGGTCGGCGAAACTGTCGTCGATCGGTTTGAGGATGAAGCCGACTGCACCAGCCGCCAAGGCACGTTCGCGCGCGCCATTGGACGTGTCACCTGAAATGATGACGATGGGCGTGCGTGGCAGCATTTTCTTGAGGCGGGTTGCCACTTCACTGCCAGACATTTGCGGAAGGTCATGATCGAGCAGGATCAAATTGGGCTGGGTTTCTTCGGCAAGCTGCAACCCATCCAGCGGATTAGCCGCTTCGAGCACCACATATTTATCGGCAAGCAAACGCCGCACCAGCGAACGGGATTCGTCGCTGTCTTCGATGTAAAGGACTTGCGGAAGTTTGCGCGGGTCGGACATGGGTGATAGTGAGTAGTGAAATGGTTGATAGTGGACGGTATACGGTCAGGTTGCTCGTTTGGTTTTGCGCGGATCTGCCATACGATGTTCTTCGAGGCGCTTCTGGACGATCTTACCCACCGCCTCAGCCGTGACTGGAGACTGCTCCATCACACGGACAAAGTCGGCACGCGGAATGATCTATGTTTCCACAGGCTGATGCCCTGCCCGGACGTTGGCAATCGCCTTGCCGCCGCGCATCAATTCGATGTCTCCAAAGAATTCATCTTTACCCAAACGAGAAAGGATGATCTCTTTTCTGCGCGGTTTTTGCAGCACAGCTTCCACCTCTCCAGAACGGATCATGAAGAAATAATCCACATGGGTGTCACGCGAGAGGATGGTCTCATGCGGTTGGAAGATGCGCCGTTCGGCGATCTTCGTGAACTCCAGCATGTGACGGTGGCGCAGTTGCGGCAGGGAACGTGAAACCGTCTCGTCGATCAACTCACCATCAGAGAGGATGATATTGCGGTCGGTGCGCGAAGTGAGGGACGGGTCGTGTGTGACCATCACAATGGTTTTGCCTTGCGCCACAAAATGCTGAAACAAGCCGATGATGGTATCGGATGAGCGGGTATCAAGGTTGCCTGTCGGCTCGTCGGCGATGAGCAGGGGCGGGTCACATGCCATGGCGCGGGCAATCGCGGCGAGTTGCTGCTGTCCCGTGGAAACGAGCACGGGCAGTTTATTGGCGAATTTTTCCAAACCGACCAGTGTGAGCAATTCCATGGCACGGACGGGGCGTTCTTCAAAGTCGTACATGTCCACGTAATCCATCGGGAGCATGACGTTTTCGAGCAGGGTCAGCATCGGCAGAAGTTGAAAAAACTGAAAGACAATGCCGAGATTCTTTCCGCGCCATTTCGAGCGCGCACTTTCGCTCACGCCTGAGTAAATGTCGTTGTGGTTGACGATGACCTGTCCATCGCTGGGATGGTCGATGCCTGTGATCATGTTCAACAGGGTCGATTTTCCGCTGCCCGATTTGCCGACGATGGAGACAAATTCACCGCGGTTGATGGTCAGGTCTACGCCTTTGAGGACGGTGAATTCACCCGCCGCATTCGAGAAACGCTTGACGACGCGGCGCAGTTCGATGATCGATTCAGGGGTGACATCTGCCACATGGACAGGAGCAGATTTGAGTTGAGAGCGACGCGTTTTCATTTCCTGCGCCTCCGAATCGTGCGTTCAACTGTCAGCTTTTCCAGCGCGGAGTCATCCACCAATTCTCCATCCGCAATGGTAAGGCAGCGCGAGAAGCGGCTTGCCAAGCCCATTTCGTGCGTGACCATGATGATGGTTTTGTGGCGGTCACTGACGAGATGTTCAAAGACATCGAAGATGTGATCGGCTGTAACTGAGTCAAGACTGCCAGTCGGTTCGTCGGCGACGAGTATATCGGGGTCGTTCGCCAAAGCGCGGGCAATGGCAACGCGTTGCTGCTGTCCGCCTGAAATGAAGGATGGCAGTTTGTTGGCGTGCTCTTCGAGTTCCATCAGTTTGAGCAGTTCCAGCGCACGGTCACGCGCTTCACGCGGTTTGTAATTGCCTGCAAGGTCTATCGGTAGGGTGATATTTTCGACCAGCGTGAGCATGGGCAAAAGTTGAATAGATTGATACACCACACCCATTGTTTGTCCGCGCCAGAGCGAGAGCGCATCTTCATCAAGCTCGTGTACCGAAACCTGCTTGCCGCCCGAACGTATAATGACCTCACCCGTAGTGAGGTCATCCACGCCGTTGATCATGTTCAGCAGGGTCGATTTACCCGCGCCAGATTTTCCAACTACTCCCAAAAATTCACCCGTCTTTACAGACAGGTTGATATTCCTTAAAGCAGGAAAGTCCCCTGCCACAGTGGAGTAGGTTTTGTTAACATTTTTTAGTTCAACGATGAAATCAGTCATATTTTCGTATCTTCTCAATAAATCGTGGGAAGAGCAGTAAATAATTGAAAACACCCGGAACAAAGATAAACGGGTAAACTAACGCCAGCATGTTTGACGATATTGAACTGAACGCAATCCAGGAAGAGAACGCTCGCGAATTAGTGAAGCGGCTATTGAATGTAGTGGAACAACTAAGCCGCGAGGTGCGAGAGTTGCGAGTGGAGAATCAACGCCTGCGGGATGAAAACAATCGACTAAAGGGGGA
>VGOX01000224.1 GCA_016875755.1 Chloroflexota bacterium | reverse complement strand
ATCAACGCCCCAAAGCGGCCTGTCTTGCCTTTTTCAGCGCGATGCGAAAACCAATCATCGAGGTTGCAGGCGGTGCAAATGCCAGAGACTTGAATCTGCTCCACACCCGCATCTTTCAATTGACGCGCATTCGCCGTCCATAGATCGAGGTAAACGCTGCCATCTCTGCGCTCAAGAATATGCTCAACATGAGCAGGGTATTGCGCCTCAAATTTTGCAGCAACTTCCTCGCCCACTTCGTAATGGTCCACACCTATGGAGGGACCAATGCCAGCTACCACATCAGCGGGATCACTGCCGTAATGTTCCTGCATGCCTTTGATGGCTGTACCTGCCACGCCTTGCAGAGTTCCCATCCAGCCTGCATGGGCGATGCCAATGACATTTTTCTTCGGGTCGTGAAATAAAAGCGGCACACAATCTGCGAAGCGCATGAAGAGCGAGACTTCAGGATTATCGGTGAAGAGGATGTCAGCTTTGGGAGACGGAGCATCGAGCGGGCGGGGTGCGTCAGCGTAGACAATGTCTGTACCGTGAACCAGCCACACGTCGTGGATGGAGGCGGGTATACGTCCAAGCGCTTCAAATACGCGGATGCGATTCGCCGCTACGTGAGCAGGTTCATCACCCACCGATCCACCAAGGTTGAGCGATGCCCATGGCTGCGGGCTGACGCCGCCTTGTCTTGTAAAGACGGCGTTCAATACATTTTTTGAGAAAATATCGAACTGGTAATAACGCAGTTCGGTCTGTTCGTAAAATGGCATTATTTTTCCGAAGTCTGATTGACGGCGAATTTTTTGATGTAATACTGGCGCGTCTCGCTCATGGATTCTTCGATGTTGGGGTAAGCGAACCATGCAGTGAAGAGTCCAAATAACGCGCCCGTGAAGGTGCGCAGGAAGGGCGTGCTTTCGCGATACGGCACGAGAGCCGAAAGCCATTCCCAGTTGAACTGACTGAATAGCTGTGAGAAACCGTCCAAGCCGATGGGAGCAATCCCAAGCAGCAGCCAGAGCATCCAATGCAGGGATTTTAAGCGGCGGCCTGTGAGGCCAAAAATGATACCGAACATAAGGATGGCAAGATAGATGGCAATGTCGCGTTCGCAGAGCGCAACCTTGTAACCCATCACTTCATCGCCAATGTGATTGCGGGCATCGAAGCGGGCCATGCTGTAGGGATCGCTTAAGTTGGCAAAGCCTGTAGCTTCTTCGTAAGTTTTGTAGCCAGAGACACGAGCCTCAGCCAGCGGGTAAAAAGGCTGTTCGCCAAAGAGAAAGAAAGAACGAAAACCGAATTGATGGCAGAGCGGTTTGTAAATGCGATAAATAATGTTTGCAGGAGTTTCAGCCCCTACTTTCATCAGAGTTGGCGCAAGCAAGGGTAAGCCGACATATATGAACATGAACAGATTGAGAATCAATAAATAGCGTTTTGCGATCCAGAATGAAACGCGGTCTCCAGTGGTCACTGTTTTTCCTCTTTGGGTCTGATATTTGTATACGGGGTCGTCCAGTTTTTCGAGCTGGTTGACACGGTCTGAGGCGGCACCCAATGTCATTTTTAATTTTTGTTTGGTGATGGGAGCTTTCAAGCTAAAAGGACCGACTTCAATGACAGGGATGCTCTGCCCAAATTTTGCGCGCAACGCCGGGTCGGTATATATGTCTATTTCCGTCAGGCGATGAGGGTACTGCGATTGGAGTTCATTTAGATCGGCTTTAACTTCATCGCAGAGTTTGCATTCTTTACGGGTGTAGAGAGTTACATTGAGCATGAGTTCATCTTGTAATGAAATACGTCCCGCAAGGTTGTTGGATAGGTGTCATCTCACAAAACCTGCGGGACGTTGGTTGATGTATGGGAACGGATTAGATCCCGAAATCGACCCAGAAGAATTGTCCCTGCTGGGCGATGAGTTCGAAAATACCTGTGAAGAGCATGATACCGACAATGACAAGAATGACGCCCATGGCAATCTCAACATAGCGCATGGTCTTGTTGTATTTTTTCAGGATCGTGGTCACCCAGCCAATGCCGAGGGCGGCGAGCAGGAACGGGATCGCCAGACCAGCTGAATAGAAGGTCAGAAGCGTGGCTCCATGCGAAACAGATCCGCCGTTGATGGCGAGTGTCAGAATCGCGCCGAGGACAGGTCCTACACAGGGTGACCATCCTGCCGAGAAGAAGACACCCATCAATGCAGAGGAAAGGTAACCAAGTTTCGGGTCGGGTGCCTGTTGGATGCGAGTATCGTACGCAAGAAAGGGTATGTGGAAGAGGCCGATCATGTGCAGGCCGAAGATTATGACCACGATTCCGCCGATGCGTGCCAGCCAAATGCGCAGGTCATAGAGCAAGCCGCCTGCGAACGAAGCCGCCACACCGAGCAAAATAAAGACAACGCTGAAGCCAAGTACAAAGGCGACACCGTGTGAGAAGGTCAGCCAGCGGCTGGGATTGCCACCCGCCCCTGCGGCACGTCCGCCGAGGTAGCCGACGTAGGCAGGCACGAGCGAGAAAACGCACGGTGAAAGGAAGGATGCCAGCCCTGCGAGAAAGGCGAGCCAAACACTGATTTGGGTAATTTCCATGTGGGTCTCTTTTTAGAACGTGGTTTCTTTTGAATTGACGATCGTGCCATGCTCAGGCAGGCTGCGACGTTCTTCGCCTGCTGCAAGGGAAACATGAGGCAGTGTCCAGCGGAAGATCCATTTGGCATCTTCAGGCAGGACGTTCACACATCCGTGCGAGCGTTTTTCACCGTAGGCATTGTGCCAGTGTGATCCATGAATGGCGACGCCGCCTTGAATAAACGTACACCAAGGCACTGCCGGGGTGGAATAGCCAGCGGATTCATTCCCAGCAGTCATGTTCTTTGAAATAATCTTCCAATGGGTCAACAAAGTCCCTGCCGGGGTGGCATACGTATCGGTGATCTGACCTGTGACGGGGTCGTATTTCTTTCCAGAAGATACGCGGCAGAAGAATACCTCACGAGCGCCTTCATAGCAAGACAAGGTTTGGTAATCCAAATTGAGCGAAATGGTTTTCTCATTTGGGTCAACATCCGGGTGGATGGTTTCAACATCCGCATCCGTCAAAATCTTGAAGCCAGCACCATCTGCCCAGAAATATTCACCGTACCCGCCGCCATAGCCATAGCCGCGACCACCCGCGTCTTCGTTCCAGTGATATTCAACAAAACCATTCACATTGCGGACCTGATCCATCCAGACCACCTGACCATAATACAAACGGGGTGGGAAATTATAAATAATATGATCTTGCAACCAGGGCGAAGCAACCACGCCCTCGTGTGCGAGGTCTACATAAGGGACGGTCACTTCCGCCCAAAAGCCAGGCAGACCGGCGGGCATTTCTGTGATGGGAGTATTCGGCCGGTTACGCGTGGGTTGTAGCACCGAACCATAAATATAGCCTTGCGGAGTTTCCACATACTTCTGGTTTGTTAATCCACCGATCACATTACCAACCACTTCACGCCCCCACTCTACAAGAGTGTCGGCCGCCAGTTTGCCGATGGAGGTATTCAAGTTGGGATCGTTCGTCGGGCGGCTGCGCAGATCAATATCGGGGTCTGTAACGCGGCCAATGATCTCGCTGGCTGGGAATTGCGGAAGTCGTTTGGGGCTGGTCAGGATTTCAAAATCGAGCATTTTATAGGGTTTAAACGCCATTGCGCCCAGCCCAAGCCCAGCAATTTTTAGAAAGTCACGCCGTGAAATCGGTTTCTTCATATAAAAGCACCTTCTTAAGTCAGTATTTAATAAGCATACCTGCAAATAAAACCAGCGTCAACGCCACTGTTAGAGGGAATTAATCTTGTCCCTCACCTTTATCCTCTCCCAGAGGGAGAAGAAAGATATGCCTCCAGTGCGCGCAAACAATCCTTGCTCAACTTGTGGCCCACTTCATCTTCACAATAAATAATGTTCGCGCCAGCTTGCTCCAGTAATTGCATCGAAGCACGCGCACGTTCCACCGTCACCATTTCATCTTTCGTGCCGTGCGCCACAAACACATTTTTCCCCGCCAGTGATTTTTTTGCGATGTGCTCATCCAAACCCGAAGGGACAAACCCCGCCAGCACTCCCATCTTATGGATGCGCTGCGGGAAGAGCATTCCCAACACGTTGACCATTGCCCCACCCTGACTGAATCCCATCACATCGAAAGTGGGCGCTTCAACCTTAACCGAAGCTGTGTACTCGTCCATCAAGCGGATCAACCCTTCAGCAGCGGGATAAAGCTGTTCCAGGCTGGGCATGCCCCAGGTCCCGGGCTGAAGCGGGCGCCATGAATAGCCGATTGGTTCGGCAGTGTGCGGCGCGCGCGAGGCGACGATCCAGTAATCGGGTGAAAGTCCGCGTGTGAACACCCACATGGAATTTTCGTCACCCGTCCAGCCGTGGATCATCACCAGCAGGCGCGGGTTTGAAGAGCGCGAAGGGCGGACGCGTAACGTCCAGCCGTTAAAGTTGATGAGTTCGGTGTCAGTCGCGGTTTGCACGTTTTACGATCCAATCCATTCCATAGAGAACAAGAAAAATTAAAGCGATCGGCACGAACGCACCGAGCAGACAGAGAAAGCCGCTGACGGCTGCGCCGAAGCCATAGATAGCCCAGATCAATCCAACGCCGATGACGAACAATAATAGAAATGCGCCGATCAGAATGCGTACGTTTGTGTCTTTCATGTACTTGCGAAGATCACGGCTCATTGATGAGTCCTCTGCAAGAAGCCGTTCATTAATAGCCAAAACTTGGGCTGAAAACCAGCCGGGAGCGTAGCCAGCGCGCCGAAAAAAACGAAAAAAGAAACCACGGCGGCGGGTGCTGCGTCGTTTTGCAGGCTTTTTGCTGCTTGTGCCTGCTTCATTTTGTTGCTCAGAT
>VGOX01000223.1 GCA_016875755.1 Chloroflexota bacterium | reverse complement strand
CGAGTCGTGGAATTTTTGTCCCTGCAACCAGCGAGTGAAGTATAGCCATATTGTGCGTGGACTGCGCGAGCGTAGTTTCGAGCGTTCGAGACCGTAGGCATTGTAGACTGTCCGCTCGCGGTCGAGTAGAACAGTGAAATTACCGCAGGTTTCTTTGAGCCATTGCTGAACGGCGGGGAGTGTTCCAAAGGAAACGACAAAAACGCGTGTATTCAAGTTGGCGAATTCGGTTTGTTGGTCACACAACTGTGCGACATGTTCGCGGCAGGGTATTCAGCCAAGGTGACGAAGAAAGACGAGTAAGGCGTTTCCGCTTTTGAGGACTTCGCCAAGGGAGACCTGCTCGCCTTCGGCGGAGGTGAGGGTAAAGGTGGGGGCGGGGGAGTTGAGTTTCATTGAGGTAAATAGTAATTGGTAAATGGAGATCTTTAGATAAGGATTCGTTTTGCCCAAATGAGTCTTTGAGCGATGGTGATGAAGACGAGTATGGCGAAGATACTGTAGAGTGTGGTGAGGTATGCGGGGAAGAGAGTGAAGACTCCGTAGGCGATGATGGTTTCAAATCCGCCGATGAGACCTGCGGGCATGACGATGCTGGTTTGGGTATCGTCTCCATGCAGGGCGCGTTTTTCGAGCAGCGCGGCGAGGTACATCCACGAGGCGGTGTTGACGTAAAAGGATGCGAGCATAAAGGCTAAGGCGAGGTAACGGTCACCCGAAGGCGAACCCGCTACCAGTCCGATGGGAAGCGCGGCGTAGGCGACGAAATCGGTCAGGATGTCCACATATCCGCCGAAGTCCGATTGCTTGTTGTGCAGGCGTGCCAGCAAGCCGTCTAGCCCATCGAGCACGCGGTTGAGAATCCACAATGCAAAAGCGACGAAATAGATTTGACGATAGGCAGACCATGCGGCAAGCAAGGCGATGACCAGACCAATGAGCGAAACCGTGATGGGGGACACGCGGCTCAGATGTCGAGCGAGCGGAGCGCCCACTTGATCTTTTATCTTGCGAAGAGGTGTGTCGAACATGCCCTCACCCTTACCCTCTCCCACTGGGAGAGGGAGATTGCCAGGAAAGCCGCGCTTTTGTCTCGCGTTGTTTTTTGATGCCGCGTTTGGAATATTTCATTTCATCTTTCGCGGCGAGGATCAGCAGGTTGAGCATGGACTCGTCGCCGAACATATGCTCGCGATAAATGCCACTGCCCATAAAACCGACTTTGCGATTCAAAAGATTGAGGCGCAGTTTGTTGTCGGGTAAATGATTCTTGCCATGCAGCAAAGCGCGGATGGTGGTGGGCATCCACGGGAAGTCATCGAAGAGGCGTCGGACTTCGGCGACGGTGCGATCTACGTCCGCTTCGTCTTCGGGATTGACTTTGTCCATCAGTGCGTCGATCTGTTCTTGAATCTCGAAGAACTTGTTAAAACCGCCGCCTGCCAATCGATGCGGCTTCATGAATTCCAAATATTTTTCGCGGTCACCATTGGCACGGAAACGATTCATAATGAGCCGCAGATATTCAAGATACGCGCCTTGCAGCCAGACCACGGAGTACACCTGCCACAGTTTGTAATTACTCCACGATTTGAACGAACTCGCTACGAGTCTGTCGTGCATGTTGATATAACCGAGCGTCATGGTTTCAAGATCGGCGAAAGCATTGGCAGAATAATCGCCTGTTTGTTTTGCCTTCAGTAACAAATGCGCCATCAGGAAAATACTGGCATGTGTAACGTACAAACCTTTTGAATATAACGGGTCAATAAAGCCTGCCGCGTGGGCGAGCAAGGCAAAGCGGTCTCCAACGATGTGATGCGCGGAATATTGCAAGCGGTCAATGCGCATGAAGTCGCGCACGGCGCGAGCGTTCTTGAGTTGAGCTTCGATGTCTGGAAATTGCTTGATGAATTCACGGAACTCCTGTTCAGCAGTTAGGTCATCGCGTTGGGGATACAGGCGCGGGTCAAGTTGCAAACCGACACTGCACAATGGATTTGTGGAATCGGGATGATTATTAAATGGAATGACCCACAACCAGCCGCCTTTGAAAATGTGATGCAACGTCCCTTCGGATAAGCGATACGGATGATGAAACTCTTCCTGCGAAGGTCCTGCATTGTTGAAACACGGCACATCGATCATGTGTGTGAAGATCGTGCGCGAATGTGACATGCAATCACGATGTCGCCAGCCTGCCTTTTGCGCCAAAATGGATTTCATGCCGCCCGCGTCGATCACATATTCTGATTCGTAGATAACATCTTTGGTGGTGATGATTTCCACGCCGTCGGCTTTTACGTTGATGTCTTTGATCAACGTACCCTGCAAAATCGCCGCACCGTAGGATGTCGCCACCGATGTCAAAAAGTAATCCGAGTCCTGGCGTGTAATGTGAATTTCATGTCCGTAGGGCAAGCGCGGAATCACCGCCTGCAAACTTTTCTCCACGTTCACATGCTGTCCCGCTGTGTGATGCACAAAACTAAAATGTCGCTTCACGCCGTGCTGTGTGCCGATGTTTTGATAATAATTTTCCGAACTGTAATAAGCCAGTTCAGGTACGTCGTAAAATTCCGCCAGCGCACGCATGGCTTCGGATGTTTCAAGGATCATCGACTCGCCAATGGTAAAGCGCGGGTGCATCCCGCCTTCAAAGACAATCACTTTCAATCCCTGCCGCGCCAGCACCGAAGCCAACGTCGAACCGCCAATGCCTGAACCAATAATCGCCGCGTCATATTTCATGGATACTGCCTCCAGATGGAATCTATTTTAGGTAAGACACATGTTGGGGTGGAGTTCTTACACGATGCCTTGCTGCGCCTCTATCTTAACGGATGCCTGCCACGCTTCGATAAGCCTTCCCTCATCTTTTAATTTTCTCTGTCCAAAATTACCCACATCGCATCTGCGCTGGGTATAATCACGCCATGCCGCGCGATAACCAGACTTGGCTCCACGACTTACACTCATCCCAAAACCGTGATTCCGCGCTCGCTGACCTGCACGATGTTTTGGCGCGAGTTCTGCCCAAAGCCCTGTCCCGCTGGCTTTCCCCCGACTCTGGTCATTTTGATTCCTTCCTTGAAGATGTCATTCAAGAAACCCTCTTGCGGGTAATGGACAAACTCGACACGTTCGAGGGACGCAGCCAATTCACCACTTGGGTGTACAAGATCGCCACCCGCATTGCGCTGAACGAACTACGTCACCGCCGCTGGAGGGAAGTCTCGCTCGATGGGCTGGAATCCAGCGACTACCCGAGTGAAATCCCCTCTGAACGTTTCGCATCTGATGACCCGCGACCCGAATCCATAGCCGAGCGCAAAGACGCAACGGCTCTTGTTGAAAAAATCCTAGCCGAAGAACTCACTCCCCGTCAACGTGCCGTGCTGACTGCCATTGGAGTCAAAGGTGTGCCGATGGATGAAGTTGCCAAACGCATGGGAACGAATCGCAATGCTCTTTACAAAATGATGCACGATGCCCGCCTGCGGATGCGTCGCCGCCTCAAGCGTGAAGGCTTCGAGCCTGAAGAGCTGCTGGACCTGTTTGGTAATTAATTACCTGAGTTGAATGTCAAACTGAAAATGAGAAAATTCTTAAGTTGGTTGCAAGGCTTATTTCGCAAACCGTCTCCACCCACAGAGGCGCAGGTTGCGCTTGCCATGATGTCCATGACCCATGAGCAGGAACTCTCCTGCGACGAAGTCCATGACTTGATCGATCAATTTGCCGAAATGCACTTGCGCGGCGAGAATCCCTCGCACTTGTTTCCGCTGGTACAGCGTCATCTTGATATGTGCCCCGAATGCAGGGAGGAATTCGAGGCGTTGCTGGCGGCATTGGAAGTTACCCCATCATCAACTTAGATCGATAATGCAACGCCTCTGCCAAAGCTGTCGGCTGTATCTTTTCACTACCAATTACGTCTACATAGGAACCAATCTGTTGGGAATGTCTTAAACGAAAACACCCCTTTATGCGGGGTGCTAATTCGTTTTTTGTTCTCTATATGGCGGGCATAAATCCGACAGGTCTGAATTTATACCCGTATGCATGATATATGCCACGCTGGGCAGATCCGATTGCGGTTGTGAGACAGATAATTGCATTTTGAAAAACGAGACGGACATTTTGGTATAAATTTTATGTGCCCGATGTTGCAGTTCGTATTTGAAATAGTAGTACCAGAATTACGCTCCAAACCACCAATCGAAAGATCATGGCAGCAATGCTTTGCATTGCAACTTGATCACGGAAGGCGATGAATAAAAGCAGAAGCACGAGTGCATGAACACCGAATGTGATAAGTGAAGTAATGGCTGCGAAGCGGTGATTGAACCAGAGCAAAGCGGCAGGGATCAGTGTGAGGATTCCCATCACAAAGTTATAAATGGGCAGCCATGAAAGGACGTTATACCCGGGGTTCCAGCCTTGCATGGCTTTTCCACCGGCAAAAATGGACATGATGCCGACAAGGAATGCCAGAAGCGATGCGATTTGATAAAAGGACATGTTTGTTTTCCTTCCAATGCGGGGCATGGTGAAATCCATGCCCCGCATCTTTTATTTACGCCAGTTCGTGTTTATGCAAACCATCTTGTGTGATCTGGAGAAGTTCTTTGATCGGTTGCAGGATGGAGAGCGCGTAAAGCACAAACCCGATACCGTACAACACGCCTCGAACTGGGACGAGAAAGATGCTTGCCCAGATGAAGACACTGCCTACACTAACAGCCGCAATGCTCAGCCATGAACCGCCGAGTTGTGGGTTCTCTTTCTTAAGGAAGTATTTGCGCGCAATGTATGGGACGAGGGCAATGCCAAATTGCAGCACCCAGCCATAAATCAAGGCTTGAGGCGCAGTCGATTCGATGGGCGGTCCATCGGTGTAGCCCAATAGAATAAACGGCGCAACCAACACGGGCAA
>VGOX01000222.1 GCA_016875755.1 Chloroflexota bacterium | reverse complement strand
TGGGAAGGTCTTTCCGCCATTGCCAAAGCCGTGAATGTTTATGACGGGCGGAACATCCATGCCGCAGGCTTTCGCCATGTCCCATAATGCTGCGGCATAATCGCGCAGATACATCCGATGGAAGCGGCGATAGTCTTCGAGGAGCGAAGATGCCCGGGGGCGGGAAATTTCTTCGAGCAGCGACCCAGCCGAAGGTCGGGTTGAAGCGGGGTTTTGTCTCTCCAAAAAATCGGCGAAGCGTTCGAGCGTATCGGGGTTGATGTCCACGATGTTCCGCACCCATTGAATCATGCCCATCTCGTTGTCGAGTTGAATCATCAGGATTTTTCCGCCGTTCGTTATCTGACGCGGAGCCAGCACCGCGAAAACGGCCTGATACCACGCCTCAACATTTTTCAAAAAATCGGGATGCATGTAACTGGCGATGTTTTGCGTTTTGCCATCCTGACTGATGAAGGCGCATTGCGGATATTTTTGGAACACCCAGGGCGGGATGCCTTCGTTGATGGTTTCGGCCATGATGTATGGCCCGGGGCGGGCGATGATGAAGAGTCCCATTTCGGCGGCGAGGTCAAGAAAGCTTGCGAGGCTGCGCAGCGGGTGCGTGTGACCGTCGAGGTCAGAGGTGTCTTCCTGCGGCTTGTGCCACAACCACGGGATGTAGGCCGCGACCGTGTTGAAGCCCGCCTGTTTGAGCAGGCCAAGGCGATGCGCCCATTGGTCGGCAGGCGCGCGGAAGTAGTGAAATTCTCCGGCGTGAATGAAAAGCGGCTTGTCATCCAATATGAATTGGCCGCCTTTGATGGAAAAATGATTCATGTTTTTCTCTTCCTCACCCTTGTTCGCGCTTGGTAAACCCTAAAATTTTCAATGCGTTTTGAATGGGTTCGCTGTTGGTGTAAATATTCCATGCCAGCCCGCTGAGGTAATTTTCAATCATCAGCAGGGAACAGCCTTTGTCTACGCCGTATCCGCCCCGACCTACGGGCTTGAAGATTGGCGCGGGATGAAACGTGTGGGAATGCGGCGCGGCTGGAAGGGAGTCTCGGTTTCCAAAAAGGCAATCAACTGGCGGGTGGCGGCGGCGCCCCACTCGAAGCGCGACGCGCCGACAGTGGAAAGGGTGGGCTGCATATATCCAGCGAGGGGAATGTCATCGAAGCCGACAACAGCAATATCGGCGGGAGCGCGCAGGCCGTGTTCCTGCATGGCGCGCAGGAAGCCCATTGCCATCTGGTCGTTGGCGCAAAAGACCGCTTCCGGCAGGTCGTTGGATGCGATGATGGCATTGGCGATTTCACGACCCGACGCTTCGGTGAAGTTTCCCTGATAAACGGGAATTTTCAGGCGCTGTTTTTTTGCTTCGTTCAGGAATGTTTTCATGCGCTCGGCATTGTCGAAGGAATCGGCTGCGCCAGCGACGAAGGAAATTTTTTCCATTCCCTGCCCGTGAAGATGCTGAAACACCTCTCGCGTCCCCTGGCGGTTGTCGAGCAGAAGCGGCAGGATGAAATCGTTTTGCAGGGAGCGGTCCATGACCACGATGGGGAAACGCCCCGAAGCCAGTTTGAGGATGGGTTCGTCGGGGATTTTTGCGTCGAAGACGATTGCCCCGTCCACCTGGCGGTAGAACAACATGCGGCGCTCCGAGCGGCTCTCGGGGCAGACGAGGAGTTCGTAGTCCGTGTCGAGGATGACGCTGTGAATCCCATCCAAAATTTCTTCGTAGAACGCGCCGCCAAAGCGCGAGATGAAAACGCCAACGGTGTGCGTCTTGCGTTTCTTCAAGTGGCGCGCAAAAGCATTCGGGTGATAGTTGAGTTTTTCAGCGGAGGCCAGCACGCGGCGGCGCGTGGGTTCGCTGATATTGCCCGTGTCGTTGAGGACATACGAGGCAGTGGTGACGCTTACTCCGGCGTGTTTGGCTACATCTCGAATGGTGGTCATGGTTTTTTGGTAGAGCAGCAATATGCAATCGAGCAATTCTGACTTGAACCACGGAGTCGCGGAGAAGTAAAACTCTGTGTCTTTGTGTCTTTGTGTCTTTGTGTCTCTGTGGTTTTTTCTGGTGGTTGAAAGCCAGTCTGATTGCTCTCGATAATGCAAGCGCGTTACGGCTTGCGTGTGATTTGCAAGCGCTCCAATCCTTTGAGCAGGTATTGATTTTTCATCGTAATATCGTAGACCGCGTTGTTTTCGTAATTCGCCAGCATGAGCAGGGATGCGCCCTTGTCAATGCCGATGACATCGCTGTCGTACCAACCGCGGCTCAGATTATACGCGTCGTAAAAACCGTATTTGCCTTTGAGCGGCTCGATGGCGTAATAGTTTAACATGGCTTGCGCCGACTCTTCCGGCAAAAAAAGAATGGATGCAATCGCGGCATAAGGCGGAACGGTGTCATCCACTTTGTGCGAGTTGTTGTCGAAGCCAGAGGGCGGCGCGCCGTACAGACCGTTGTATCCGCCGGGGCCGTCGCAGGCGCTCAACCCCCATGCCAGCGGACTGAGCGTTTCGTATTTGTCCTGTTTGGCAACGGCATAACGGTATTGCGCCTGAACCGCCTTGACTGAATTCTCGAACCAATCCACGCCTTCGCGGTCGGTCGTGTTGCGGAAGTCAATCCACGCGTGGCTGAATTGATAGGTGAAAATGGAGCCGAACCACGAATGGATGAACGGCTCGCCGCCGCCATAGCCTGCATAGTGGCGTTTGAAGCCATAATACAAACTTTCATCGGTGGGGTGTGTGGGAGAGCCAGCCGCCAGAATGTACAACATCAATTGCTCGGCGTAGAAATCCCAGTGGCCTTCAAATCCCTTTTCGGGGCGGTAAGCCATGTAGAACATGCCGCGTGATTCATCCACGAACCACGGCCAGTTGACATCGGCATAAAGTCGTTCCGCTTTGGTTTGCACATCGCCGCCAAAATATTCGCCCGCGGTGAGAACGCCCATCATCAAAATGGCCGTGTCAATGCTCGATACTTCACTCTCCCATGCGCGTTGTCCGGTTTTCATATCCACGAAATGATAAAAGAAACCTTCGGTGCGTTCCATGTTAAGCAGCGTGTCGAGCGCTCCTTCGGCGCGCTCTGCGCCCTGCTCGCGGGTGATGTATCCCTTTTCGACGCCGATGGGATAGGCGCTGAGCGCAAAGCCGACGGATGCAATGCTGGCGATTCCTTCTGACCCGGGGAAGCGGTCACGCACCAAGCCGTAGCCTGCTTCGGCGACATTGGTATTTGCCTGCTCCCAGAAGAAGTCGAACGCGCCGCGCATCTCATACTCAATGACGGTTTCGATGGGAATGAGCGGCGCCACGGTCGGCGCGGGGACTGTCTCAGCGGGGGCAACGGTTTGGGTGACAGGAGCAGGCGTCGGCGTGGAAGGAGCGGCGCAGCCTGTCATCAAGAAAGAGAGAATCAATGGCGCAGAAAAAATTTTATTCACCGGTAATGCCCGTCCTTTCCACCGATTCAACGAACCATTTTTGCAGGAGAAAATACATCACCAGCAATGGCAGGATGTTCAGGAATGTGCCGCTCATTTTGACGGCTTCGTTCAGGCGGTCGAAGATGTTGACCGTGCCAGGCGGATACAGGTTTTCGTAGGCTTGCACGAACTTCGAAAGTTGCATCGGCAGGGTGGTGATTCCACCTTCGAGAAAAATGGAGGTGAGGAAGGTTTCGTTCCAGTACCAGACGGTGGAGAAAATGAAGGACACGATGTAGGCGGGCAGAGCGGCAGGAACCGCGATGGTGAAGAAGATTCGCAGGTCAGAGGCGCCGTCTATGCGGGCGGCTTCTTCCAATACTTTGGGCAGGGAGAGGAAGGTCTGGTAGAAGATGAGGATGAAGATGGCGCTGCGGAAGCCCTGCCCCATCAACGCGGGGAGAATCAGCGAGAGCGGGTTACCCAGCAGGCCGAATTCGCGATAGGTCAGCATTTGCGGGATGACCGTGTTTTGCGGCGGGATGATGAAGGTGGCAAGGATGAGCAGGAGGATGAGGTTCCGTCCCCAAAAACGATAGCGCGCCAGTCCGTACCCAACCAGCGAGGTGATGAACGTTTGCAGAAGCGACGGCACAAGGCTGACGAGAATGGAGGCCATCAACGTGGCGGGATAACTCAGCACGAGGAAGGCTTTTTCGTAGTTGCCCGTGTAGAACTCGGTGGGAACCCATTGCACCATCGGGTTGAGCAGGTCGGCAGGGCTTTTGACGCTGGAGACGAACATGAACAAGAGCGGATACAGGTAGACGAATCCGATGGCAATCAGCAGGGCATACAAGACGATGGTGAATACCATTCCGTAGCGGGTGCGGCTGCCGAGGAAAAAACTGCGGAGGCGGTCGGCGTTGAGGCGCTGCATTTAATTCGACTCCTTTTTCGCCCATCGGGTCAGAAAGACGTAGACGATTCCCAGCAGGACGACCATCACGCCAAAGTAGATGAAGGCCATCGCGCTGGCGTATCCAATTCCGCCGTGGACGTTGTAGGTTTGGGAATACACATATTGAATGACCTTGTTCTCGGAGAAATGCGAAAGGGTGATGATGGTGTAGATGGCGTTGACCACCGTCGCCGTGGAAAGAGACGGGAGGGTGATCTTCCAGAAGGTTTCCCAGGCTGAGGCGCCGTCAATGGATGCGGCTTCGTAGATGCTCCTGTCCACTTTTTGCAGGCTCGCCAGATAGATGAGGATTTGCACGCCCGAAAACCACAGGATGAGGATGAACGAGGTAAGCAAATATTCCACAGGATTCCGCAGGGCGCGCGGCAGTTCCAAAAGAAATTCCGCCACCGCGGGGACGTTTGCAATGCCCGGCGCGGAGGTCGCGCCCTGCGCGGTCAACTCCCTGATGACGGGTCCGCTGGTGATGACGACGGGCAGGAAGAAAATGACGCGGAACAATCCCTTGAATTTGAAATCGAGATTCAAAAA
>VGOX01000221.1 GCA_016875755.1 Chloroflexota bacterium | reverse complement strand
GATGATCGGAATCAAACTCATGTATGAATATGCTGCCACCGCAATGGGAGCCAGCAATTCAGGCGCGAGCTTTGTCGCCACGAAAATGGAGGTCGGCCCGTCAATCGCGCCGATCACGCCGATGGATGCGGCTTGATTCAAAGGAAAGCCCAAGGCAATTGCCAGGATCAACGTGCCGAAAATGCCGAACTGCCCCGCTGCCCCGAGAAGCACCATTTTGGGTTGCGCCAGCAATGGCGAGAAATCGATCATCGCGCCGACACCGATGAAGATCAGCAATGGGAACAATTCCGTTTTGATGCCCGCGTTGTATAAAACGCTCATCACCCCTTCCACAGCGGTCATGCCCGAAAGCGGAATGTTCGCCAACATACACCCGAAGCCGATGGGCAGAAGCAGCACGGGCTCGATTTCTTTGAACACCGCGAGATAGATCAATACCAACGATGCGGCAATCATCACGCCGTTGCCGAATGTGAAGTTTGTAAAACCTTTTAGTAATTCAGGAAGCAGCGCGCCTACATCCATGACGCCTCTCCGATAACCGCGAACTTAATCAACGCCTGCTTATGCGCCACACTTTGCCCTTCGCTTACCACCACTTCGCTGATCGTGCCGCTATACGTCGAACGGATGCTGTTCTTCATTTTCATCGCTTCGATCACCAGCACCACCTGTCCAGCCTCCACTTTGTCGCCTGCCTTCACATAAAGATTGACGACGGTTCCAGGCAGGGGAGACGTAAGTGAATTTCCGCTCAAAGCGAGATTGGGAGACGGTGCCGCCACAACTGTGGGATTTGGCTTGTACGGCACGCTCCCCGTTTTTGCAGACGCTTCTTTCTTCGGGGACGCCTGATTCTGTTTCTCAGGCATGACCTCAAACCTGACGCCGTCCACATGCACAATGACAGGGCGTGCGTTGATGTCTTCGATATCCACTTCGTACGCTTGATTATTGACTGTGAGTGTTTGTTTCATAAAATTCCATCTCCTCCTCTCCTTTCGGGAGAGGGTAGGGGTGAGGGGTTAACGTCGTTTCATCGACCCTTTTTCAGACATCTGCCGCGTGCGCATCCCCAATTGCCACGCAGACACCAGCGCTGTCGGCGGCTGCTCCAACGGGTGCGCAGAGGTTTGTCCCTGCTCGGCGAGTGCCATCGCCACAGCCAGCAAAGCAACTTGAAGCTTAGAGTCTGCTTGGGATGATGAAGCAACTATAGGGGAGTCTGAGGCGGGTTCTTCTTCCGCAGGCGATTCTTTATCCGCAGTGAGCGCCGTCAAGACCGCCATCATCCCCCATAGCAGAATGATGGCGCTAAAAACCAGCCCCATGCCAAGGGCGGTGATTTCGAGGGAGAGTAGTAGGTTTGTATTCATAAAAGTTCCTTATGTCGTTGCGAGGGCGTTAGCCCGAAGCAATCCCCAAGTAATTATTAGATTGCTTCGTCGGGAAAACCACCCTCCTCGCAATGACATTAGACAGGGATATTCCCATGCTTGCGCGGAGGGGCAGGCGCGTATTTATCGCGCAGCGCCGAAAGGGACGCGATGATCTTCGGACGTGATTCGCGCGGTTCAATGATGTCATCCACATAGCCTGTGGAAGCGGCATAGTATGGGTTATTGAATTTCTCGCGATATTCGCTGGCGAGTTTCTTGCGCTCTTCGGCGGGGTCGTTTGCTGTTTCAATTTGCTTCTTGAATAAAATATTCGCCGCGCCTTCCGCACCGAGGACGGCAATTTCCGCCGAGGGCCACGCGTAGGTGACATCCGTGCCGAGATACTTGCTCGACATGACGACATACGCGCCGCCGTACGCCTTACGGGTGATGACGCAGATCTTCGGCACAGTTGCTTCGGAGTAGGCGTAGAGCAGCTTCGCGCCGTGGCGGATAATGCCGCCATGCTCCTGCGCGATGCCGGGCAGGAAGCCAGGCGAATCGACGAAGGTGACGAGCGGGATGTTGAAGCAGTCGCACATACGCACGAAGCGGGTCATTTTATCCGCCGCGTCAATGTCGATCACGCCTGCCATAATGGACGGTTCCTGCGCCACAATGCCCACGCTGTGCCCGCCGATGCGCGCCAAACCGACGATGGCATTGCGCGCCCAATCGGGTTGAATTTCAAGGAAGGTATCCGTATCTACAATCTTCTCAATGACCTGATGCATCACATACGGCTCGTTCGCTTCGAGCGGAATGATGTGATTGAGTTCCTCGTCCATGCCCGAGAGCGGGTCAGCCGATTGCACATACGGCGGATTTTCGACATTGTTCGAGGGCAAATACGAAAGGAAATGACGCGCCATATCCAGCGCAGCTCTTTCACTGTCCACGCTCAAATGCGCCACACCACTGACCGAGTTATGCACAGCCGCGCCGCCCAGCGATTCGGCATCGATCACTTCACCTGTCACGGCTTTGATCACATCGGGACCTGTCAGGAACATGAACGATGATTTTTCCACCATGATGACGAGATCGGTCAGGGCGGGGGAGTACGCCGCGCCGCCCGCGCACGGCCCGAGCATGACGCTCACTTGCGGCACCACGCCCGAATATTGCGCGTTGCGCCTAAAAATTTCCGCGTAACCGCCCATCGAGCGCACGCCTTCCTGAATGCGCGCACCGCCCGAGTCGATCAGCGAAATGAACGGCACGCCATTGCGCACCGCCAGATCCATCACACGGCAAATTTTGTGCGATTGCATCTCGCTCAGTGTGCCGCCGTAAATTGTAAAATCCTGTGAATATAAATAAACCGTCCGCCCGTTGATCTGTCCGTACCCTGTGATGACCCCGTCACCGTAAAACTTTTCCTTCAACAACCCCATCTCATCACCTTGGTGCGTAATAAAAGGTTCGATCTCGTTGAATGTGCCGGGGTCTAAGAGCACATCCACTCGTTCCCGCGCTGTCAACTTGCCCTTTGCTTTTTGCTTTTTGATGCGCTCTTCGCCGCCGCCTTCCAGTGCCTTGGCGCGGATCTTGCGCAATTCCAAAATTCTGGGATCTTCTTGTGTCATGTTCATTCCTTTATGGTGATAAATTTCACAATCAGAAGTATATCAACTGAATGTCAGACAAGCTAGTGATGGAGGTCATATGGGAAATAGGACAATCCGCCTCCTCTTTACGGGGAGGGTTGGTACTGTCCATTGATTCTTTTTTCTCATGGACGGAGGATCGTGGAGTGCAAATCGTTTGCGATGTTGGGCAAAACTTCCACGGAATGATCCACATCCCCTTCCCGCATGATCACGTCCCGAAGCAACCCACGCTCCCGCGCCTGCCTTCACCCTTTCACCAATTTACGGGTCATTCAGAGTCCCGCAGAGCAGAACGTGAAATCTATTCCAAATTTGAAATTCCGTTTTGAGAGAATGAGTGTCTTTCGACTACAAAAAAACTCCATGCTGGAGTGCGTATGCAACATGCTGCAAACTACTTACTACCGCAACCCAGCCAACTTCAATGCCCAATCCTCCGGCGCTTCAAAGCCATCGATTCCCAACAGTTGCGGTCCACTAAAATTCCTGTCTTTCTCGCCTTGTATATGGGCAATCATCCCCTCGTTTGCTTGGTTATACTCAGGAAAATCTGAATTATAAACCTGCACGCGCAGTACCACCTGTTTGCCTTTTATTAAAGGGGATAACACAACTTGCATTAGCTGATCACCAGTGAGTCCGATATTTGATGTCCGCCCTTCCCACATCCCATCTTTATAAAGCCGAGTATTAAATGCTGGACCACTACTGGAATTGTTAGGTAAAAAGAGCAGAGCCATCTTTCCATCATCTAGTGGTATTCCAAACACGCCAACGTATATGGTTGATCCTCCATCCTGTTTCCGATGCTCATATCCACCTCAAGCCACTACCCCCAACTTCACCACATACTGCTCGCCATCATCCGACCGCCACTCAGAAAGCACTCCATATCCAAGCGGGTTTCCCTCCGTATCCGACATCCTGTCCGTCACAAACGTATCCCAATCAATTGACTCCAGCACCCACGGATTGGCATCCAACCACGCATCCCGAGCATTAGTAAAGGCTTCAGAGGGAGATAGATTCATCACCACTTCCAACTCCTTCTCCACCTCCACCCACTCCTTCCCATTAATACTTAGCTCGTACAATTCGACGTCTTCCGCGTCCAGGGCTACGATCCGCTGATCCTTCGTGCCGGGTTTTTGAACCTCGACTCTATCCACATCAGTTGCCTGATTCTTCGCGAATTCGGGCAGCGCCACCCACTCGCCGTCAAAATACGCCAGTTTATTGCCATCGGCGTCTTCAGCAATCCCGTTCACGGCAACGGGGGTAGGCGTCAACGTGGGGAATGGAGTTTCGGTAGGCGGGGACAAGGTGATAGTCACTTCTGAGGTAACTGTCACCTGCGGGGCAGCGCATGCAGCGAGAATTAAAGAAAAAGTGAAAAGAAAGTGGATAGATTTTTTCATGATGGACTCCCTTTTATATTTTCGATTGTACAACAATTTACCTCGGGTCCTTCACTAAGAACAACAAGATACCGATCATCACCACCGAGAGAATTGTGGAAATCGAGAATGTTGGGATGAAGCCCGCCGCATCCACGATGAAACCGCCGATAATGGGGGCGAAGATGGTGGCGGGAGCGGTCAGCGTTTGCGAGAGGCCGATGTAAATGGGGCGCTCCGCTTCGGTGCCAAAGCCGACCGTCATTGCCATGCCGATGGTCCAGATGGAAACATTGGCAAGACCTGTGAGCAGGAAGATGGGATAGAACCATGTGATCGAAGCCGCATTCCAGGCAAGGATGGCGCTGAGCATGGCGGCAAATGCGCCGAGAATAAGCATGGCGCGATGCCCGATCCTGTCACCGAGCCAGCCCATGCCTGCATTGGCGATGGTCTGCGAGATGGTCAGCGTGGCAGTGAGATAGCCTGCCGTGACCGTGTCCATGTT
>VGOX01000220.1 GCA_016875755.1 Chloroflexota bacterium | reverse complement strand
CGCTCATTTGACACACGCTTCGGACGCATCGGTATGTTGATCTGCGAGGACTTTTGGCACGCTTCCCCCCCGTACTTGTTGTGGCTCGATGGTGCTGACATTTTGATCTTCTCTTCAGCCTCTCCCGGGCGTGGACTGAACGACAACGAAAAACTCGAATCCGCGCGCTGGGTGGAGCGGGTCAACAAAGCCTATGCCAGCATGTTCACGTCCTTTGTGGCACACGCCAACCGAGTCGGCTACGAAGATGGGCTGCACTTCTGGGGCGGCGCGACGATCTTCGACCCCAATGGGGAGGAACTTGCGCATGGCCCTTATAACGAAGAAGCCATCACCTACGCCGAACTGGATTTGAATCAACTCCGCCGCACCCGTGCGCGCCTGCCTTTGCTGCGTGACGAACGCACCGCGCTCGTGCAAAAAGAGTTGAACAGGATTCTTTCCCGTGACTGAGATAAACCTCTCCCTTAATACCAACCTCGCCCGCGACATTCTTGCAGGGTTCATCAAATCCGAAATTACGCGGGTGGGCATGTCCCGCGCAGTGATCGGCCTTTCTGGCGGGCTTGACTCCGCACTTTCGTGCGCTCTCGCTGTGGAAGCCTTGGGGAAGGGGAATGTCCTCGCGGTGCGGATGCCGTACAAAGCCTCCAGCAAAGATTCACTTGACCACGCGCAATTGCTGATCGATCAACTTGGCGTTCCAAGCAAGACCATTGAAATCACAGATATGGTCGAGCCTTTGTTCAAACTCGATCCCGATATCAGCAACATGCGCAAAGGTAACATCATGGCGCGTGAACGCATGATTGTGCTATTTGACCAAAGCGAAGTCTTCAAAGGATTGGTGGTTGGAACGAGCAACAAAACTGAGATTCTTCTTGGTTACAGTACCATCTATGGTGACTCTGCCAGCGCGATGAATCCGACCGGTGACTTGTACAAAACGCAGGTACGGCAACTCTCGCGAGCCATGAACATCCCCGCGCCGATCATTGACAAACCGCCTTCCGCTGACCTGTGGGCAGACCAGACCGACGAGAAAGAACTTGGCTTCACCTATGAAGAAGTGGACAAACTCCTCTATCTTCTGGTGGACCAGCGCTACAGTCCGCAAGAGGCGGTGGAGGCGGGGTTTGATGAGGCGTTCGTCCGAACTGTCACCACACGTATTCGCCGCAACCAATTCAAACGCATGCAGCCGCCCATCGCAAAGGTCAGCAACCGCACCATCGGTTATGACTTTTTATACCTGCGCGATTGGGGCACGTAAAATCATCCCGAAGAAAAAATTTTAATAAACAGGAACAACCGCCCCGAAGTGTGAGGCGTTCGTATCCTCTTGGAAAGATATATGCTGCATATCCCGCCTTCTCTCAAACACAAAAAATTCTTCTATCTCTGGCTCGGACAACTCATCTCCATCACTGGCACGCAGATGCAGATCTGGGCGTTGTTTTGGCACATCAACCAATTGAACGACAACCCGATGGCGCTTGGCGGAATTGGTGTGGCGCGCATAGTCCCTGTGATCATTTTTTCGTTGATTGGCGGTGCGCTCGCGGATTCGATGGACAGACGCAAAGTGATGATGACCACGCAGACCATTGCAGCGCTTCTTGCGCTCAGCCTCGGCTTGCTCACTCAATTTGGAAATATCACCATCTGGCACATTTACGTGATCACGGCGTTGCAGGCGGTGGCGGTGGCGTTCGATGGGCCGTCGCGCCAGGCGTTGGTTCCCAACTTGCTGCCAAAGAAAGACCTCGCGAACGGATTTAGCATGACGTTTACAGCATTTCAAATTGGTGGAGTGCTGGGACCCGCCTTGAGCGGCGTGGTGATCGCAATGGCAGGACAGGCGGCGGTGTATTACTTCAATGGGATTTCGTTCGCCGCGGTATTGATCCGGCTATTCCTGATCGGGAATGTGCCGCAGTCGTTTGCCGAAAAGGCGGCAGGCGTGAGCATGGAAGCGATCCGCGAAGGAGTCAGGTTTATTCTCGGCAAGCCGATCATCTTCTCTTCAATGATGCTCGATTTTGTGGCGACATTCTTCGCCTCTGCCAGCACATTGATGCCCATCATTGCTACTGATGTATTGAAAGTTGGCGTGGTGGAATATGGCTATCTTTCGGCGGCGCCCGCAGTGGGGGCGGTGATCGTGGCGTTGATCATGTCACAGGTGAGGGAGATCCGCAGGCAGGGACCGATCTTTGTCGGTGCGGTGATCGTCTTTGGTGTGGCGACGTTGATCTTCGGTTTGACGAAATCATTTATGATCGCGTGGCTGGCAATCGCCACCACAGGCGCAGCGGACGGTGTGAGCACCATCATCCGTAATACGATTCGTCAACTGCAAACACCAGACCACGTCCGCGGGCGGATGACGAGTATCAATCAGATTTTCTTTCAGGGTGGTCCGCAGCTTGGTGAGATCGAAGCGGGTGCAGTTGCACAATTCTTCGGCGCGCCGTTTGCCGTTATCACAGGCGGCATTGGCTGCATCGTCGGCACATTGGCGATCATCTGGAAATGGCCCCATCTGCTGAAATACAACGGTGATGAGCCCATGCTGGCTGGTGCGCCTGCCCAAGCCCCAGCAGATTAGAATTTTTTTACCACTGAGCACACGGAGATTACAGAGAAAGACATTAATAATCTCTGTGCGCTTTGTGATCTCTGTGGCGAATCAAGAATTCTTCTTCACCAAAAAATCCATTTGGTGCGCCACATACACCAACTCGCCGCGCTCGATTTGAGTGCGGCGTTTTTTCAGCCAATCGGCAAACACATCTTCGTCCAACTCCGCATTCCCCTTCAACGACTCTTCAAAGAAGTGCAAAATGAAATGCAGGAAGTATGCTTCATCCTGCGGGTATTTTCCGTTCATACCATACACCAACCAATCGGATGCGCCCGCCGCGAGAATCTCCGCGCCCGCCTGCCGTATGTGCGTGAACAGTTGCCGCCCGCTTTTACTACTGCCGCCCGTACAACGCTCATCCATTGTTTTGTGATACAGCCGCTCAATGTGTGCATCCAACGCCGTATCGATCGTCGGCTCCAGCGTCGTCACACCGTCGAAGTTTAGTGTCAGCCACGCCAGTCCGTTCGTGAGCGTGAGTAGTTTCGTCAAACTTTCAGGCATCGGCAGCAGGTCTAAAAACGCGTGCGCGATCAACAGGTCTGCGGGCGTTTTATTATTTTGGATGAAATCGAACACGTCCGCCTGCACCAATTGGATGTTGACATCCCGTGTCGTGTCGAAGATACGGATGTGATGCTCCGCGCTTCTCTCCACGCTCAAACCTGCTTCCTGCGCCCATTGCGGAATCCACGCCTGAGCATGGGCGATGTTCTCAGGCATCTCGTCTACTAAAACGTACTCGGCATGATGGACCACCCCCCAATTGACCAGACGCTTCACCATTGTCCCGATCCCCGCACCGACCTCGATGATGCGAAGCGGTTTCTGTGGGAGATGAGATTTCAACGAGTTGAACACATCTTTATTCAGTGCGCGGTCATCCACGCTTTGTTTGGAGAGCAGGTAACGGGCGAAGGAATATTCCATTTCTATCTTATTCATAAATTGCCGAAACCCCTTCATTCTTGTGACTGTTTTGAATTAGTTCCCTCATCCGCTGGATGACAGATTGATGGATGGCTTGTGTTTCCGTGGAACCGATCTCGTCAAGCGTGAGCGGCTTTGCAAAGCGGACATGAACGGTGGTTGGCTTTTCATTCCGCACAACCATTGCGAGCAATTGCAGGGCGGCGGCGAGTTTTTCGCGCTCCATGCGGGTACGTTTCAGCCGCGTCAGCGGGTGGCGGGCAGTTCTCTCCCAGATGACCCCGCTCACGAGAACAGGGACAATTTTCGTGTCCCGTGCGAAGCGCATGAACACTCCAGCGGAATCTGTCCAGTTGCTCAGCGAGTCCAGTGCGCCACTGTACACGTCAGGGTCAGGTTCGATCTCGCCTGCGGGGAAGGTCAGCGCTGCGCCGCCATTTTTCAGATGTGCCGTAACCTGTCGTACTGCATTCATACGTTTGGCAGGGTCGTCGTCGATGAAAAAAAGTTGATTGGTTGTGTTTTGCAGCGTAGCCAAAAACGGACGTTGAATGGCGATGATCTTCAGGTCGGGGCGGTTGATGGCGGCGAAGAGACTGATGGTATCTGCCATGCCAGGGTGGTTGGAGAGGAAAAGCACTGGCCCATTGGCAGGGACATGCTCGCGGCCATGCACGCGCACATCGCGCACGTAGTTGGTCCGCATGAGGCGGCGCGAGGCTTCTGCGAGATCACTCTCCCCTACAGTATTGTCAAATCTCACCATTTGCTCCGCGAACATACGCGCAGGCTTGTTGAACATGCGGCGAAGTGCCGAAGCAAGCAACGGATAGTCCTGCCAGCCGAATGAGGAGACAAGGTCATCTAGATTGATCTGTGTGAGGGTTTCAATTTTGGAGGTCATTCGGGTTCCATCGTGAATTTCAACGGGTATCCTGCATTGTGCGCATCGGAATGCGCTCTTTTCACCCGCTTTTCAGATTCAGTCTTGGGGAGTGTTTGCACATAGGCATTGCCCTTGATATGTGCGGCGAGCATAATTTCGGCGGCTCGGTCATTGGAAAGGAAAAAGATGGTCTTGAGCACATGCACTACAAAATCCATCGGTGTCACATCATCGTTGTGAATGATGACACGATAGAGTGGTTCGAGGTTGATCTCCTCCTCTAAATTTTCAATTGGAAGTTTCTCTGTTAAGTCCATTTTTTCAGCTTTCTAATTTCCCTGCATAGCTCAATGAAATAAATATCACGGGTGTACCATGATTGTAGATTTTTATATGCCTGCTCGTCCAATTGTGATCCTATTCTTATTGGAGAACGGTTTGCTATGTCTGGGTCTGACGGCAGGGAGATCTGCCCGCCCAGCCCCAGCAGTTTTCCGAGGATTTT
>VGOX01000219.1 GCA_016875755.1 Chloroflexota bacterium | reverse complement strand
ACCAAAGCGTTTTTGGTTATCTCTGCGTCGCTTGGCGCTCTTACTCAGCCGTGCGATTGAACATTTGTGGGGCTCGACTGAAGTCATTCAACATCAACCTTGTTTTACGCTTTCGTGAAGTACTGATTATACCCAAGCAACTGCGCTATAATCCCGCCATGCCCATCACCACGGACTCTATCCGCACCTATTACGACGAAAACACCAACCTCTTCCTAAAATTCAGCGGACACAAACAAGCGCAAAATATCCACCGCACCTTGTGGATGGACGACACAAAAACTCTCGAAGACGCACTCAACGTCTCGAACGCTCTGATTCAAGCAGAGATCGAATCTGTCACGCCAACAAACGCCAGAATTGCAGATCTCGGCTGCGGCGTGGGCGCGAGCCTGTTCTACATCCACCCGCGTTTGCACCAGCCCGCCCCCGCTGTGGGATTAACGCTCAGCCCCGTCCAGGCAAGGCTCGCGCAAGAATCTGCCAAACAACTTGGCTTGCAAAGCCACATCCGCTTCGCCGAAGGGAATTTCACCGCTGTACCGTTATCAAGCGCATCCCTTGACGCGGTTTATTCCGTGGAAGCCGTCTGCCATGCGGTTGACCCTGAAAAATATTTCAAAGAAGCGAGTCGTCTGCTGCGAAAAGGCGGCAAGCTCATCATCGTGGACGATTACCAAGCGGCGCGAACCTTCAACCAAAGCGAACAAAAATGGTTCGATGCCTACATCAAAGGCTGGTACGTCCCTGGTGTGAGAACGGTCGAGCAAACAATTGTCTATGCCAACAAACACGGATTTCAACTCAAAACGAACAACGAGTTAACTCCCTATCTGCGCTTGCGAAATTTGCCCGATTTTCTCGCCAGCACCCTGCTCTTCCTTGGTGAAAAACTTCCGATCAAGCATGCCATCGTACCGTCCATGTTGGGGAGCATGGCGTTGCAGCAATGTCTGTACATGAAGGTGGTGGAGTATCGGATGTTGGTATTCGAGAAGATAGACGATGGACGATAGACAATTGACCATGGTTAACCATCGTCGATCGTCCGTGGTCCATCGTCCAGTTATCACCCTTCTCACCAGCGGCACCCGCGGCGACGTTCTTCCGTACATCGCGCTTGGCAAAGTGTTACAGGAAGCAGGCTACAACGTCCGCATTGCTGCGCCGCGTGGGTTTGCGAATCTCATTCAAAGCCATCACGTCCCATTTTCGCCATTCGACGGCAACCCCACCGATCTGATGATCGAACAGGGTGACTTCACGCCCTTCACGCTTGGCACCAATCCCATCCGTTCCATTCAAGCCACGCGCAACTTTCTGCAAAAAGCCCGCCCGCTTTACCGTCACATGCTCCATACCGCCGCCCAAGCCTGCCGCGGCTCCGACCTGCTCATTCACGGCTTGCCCACCATCTGGGGCGCGCACATCGCCGAAGGCTTGGGCATTCCCGCCGTCCGCGCCAACTTGCAGCCGCTCACCCCCACTCGCGAATTTCCGTCTACGCTTTTGCCGTTTCGTTTTTCTCTTTCAGGAATCGGAAACTTGATCTCGCATTGGGCAGTGACTCAAGCCACCTGGCTTTCGTGGCGCTCGGAAATCAACCACGCGCGTCACGCAGACTTTGGGCTGGGTCACGCCCATCTACTTGACCCTACCCTGAAAGCGGATTCTCACCAGCCCCTCACCCTCAACGCCTTCAGTGAAATCGTCGTCCCGCGCCCCAGAGATTGGAACTCAAAACAAATAGTCACTGGCTACTGGAAACTGGCTTCTCCTGACTGGACTCCACCCAAAGCACTCCAACACTTCCTAAACACCTCCCCCACCCCCATCGCCATCGGCTTCGGCAGCCCGGGCACACAAGGTTATTTGTCCATGCTCGAAGAAGCCTTACACATTGCCAACGCCCAAGCCGTGTTGACGATTCCTTCCAAATGGCACAGCGAAGTCAAATCCAAGAACATCTTTCCCATCGAATATGTTCCGCATGATTGGCTGTATCAACACGTCAGAGTCGCCATCCACCACGGCGGTGCAGGTACTACGTCTGCCAGTTTACATGCAGGGATTCCAACCATTACCATGCCCTTAGCCATTGACCAGTTCTTTTGGGGTGAGCGGGTTTACAAGATTGGCGCAGGGCTATCCATTCCACAACGGAAACTCAATACGCAGAATCTTTCTCAAGCCATCATCGAAGCATTAAATAGCAAAGAGATGAATGAGAAAGCAAAAATGATAAGTAAGTTATTGAAACAAGAAGATGGAGTGCAGAAGACAATAAAAGAGATACAGAAGATATTTTAGTGTTTGTCTTTAAGCGACAAAATCGCAACCATCAAAGCAAAAAGAGAGAATAGACTCCCCAGCCAATACGGAGCGGAGATGGCGATCATATCGAACGAAATCCCTGCAATGGTGGGACCAAAAATATTCGTCAGCGCCAACAAGGTTTGGTTACCGCCCATCAAACGTCCCTGCTCATTTTCAGGGACGCGCAATGAAACAAGTGCAGTCAGGGACGGAATACTGAGACCCGTCCCAAGCGCAACGACTGCAACAGCAGGGAAGATCATCCACGCCACAGGCACAAATGCCATGCCCGCCAAGCCGATCACCATGAACGTGAGCCCTGCAGGAATAAGTTTGCGCTCACCGAAACGTGCCTGCAACTTGGCGAACAATACCCCCTGCACGATCACCCCGCACAAACCGACATACAAATAGAAATAACTGTTCTGTGCGGGAGTCCAGCCGAAGCGGGCGTTCGAGAAAAGCGGAAAATTAGTCTGCAAACCCGCGAAGGCGAGATTGAGCAAAAAGAGAACGACAAGAAAGGTTTGAATATTCTTCTGGCGGAAGATACTGGTGAATTGACCCGCCCATGAAAAGACTTGTGCGAGCGGCTTGGTCTCGCGGCGTTCGGGGGGTAAAGATTCGGGGAGGAAAAAGAATCCGAAGACAGTATTGGCAAAGGCGAAGAAAGAGGCGAAGAGCGCTGGGACGCTGAGTCCGTATCCGCTGAGAGTCCCGCCAAGGATGGGTCCCGCCATGATGCCAAGCCCAAAAGCGAGTTGAGAGTAGTTGAGTCCCTTGGCACGATTTTCAGCAGTGGTAGTGTCTGCAACGTAAGCCTGGGCAAGGGTGAGGTTCGAGCCAGTTAATCCGTCCAAAAAGATTGCAAGAAAGATCAAGGAAAGGGAATTCGCCAAGCCAAGCAAAAGATAGGACGTGCCCGTGCCGAGGAGGCAGAGCAGCAAAATGGGTTTGCGCCCGTAACGGTCGGAGAGTGCGCCGAGAATGGGACCGGAGACCAGTTGAATGGCCGCGTACATCGACATTAAGCCGCCTGCGATGGCTGCGCCGCCATCCTGTGCCTGCACGTAAAATGGCAGCAACGGCAGCATGATGCCGTAGCCGAGCATGTCTACAAAAACGGAAACGAGAATGAGGAAGAAAGAGGTAGGCAAGGTGATTAAATAGAAAGTGGAAAGTGGTGATTATACTTTCCACTTTCCACTTTTCAATTCTTTTGAGAATTACATTATGGCAGTTCGATCACAGTCACTTTGGCAACCGCCTGATACACAACATATAGTTTTCCATTTCCGTCCAGCGGTAGGGTCAAGGGATGGCGCCTAGGATTTAGTCCTGGTTTCCATCCCCTGCCACATCGAACCGGACATGAGGTTTTCCCTCATCCGGCTCTCCGACAACCTTCGTCCTGCGGCGTTCAAGGCTAGACAGCACATATTCCAGTTCGGTAGAAGAATTCCAACCCGAGTTGAGTTATCAAAGCGCGAAAGGCAATTTCGTTCCATTGCCCGCGAGACCCAAGTTTAGCCCGTATCCATTGTTCGAGCCGATAACGTACGTATCGGTCAAGTTGCTGAAATTTGAGGGCGCAATTTCCAATGTGGAAATAGTTTCGCCAACCTCGAATAACCATGTTGAGGAATTTTATCACCTCGTCAGGCGTGTTGCTCAATCGCTTGCGTTCGGTGATGAAATGTATTTTACGGCGAATGTTCATCATGGACTTTGGAGAAGCCCAGATGTAGGGTAAGAGTTTTCCACTCTTTCTTGATTTCTTCTTGTGGAAGTGGAAGCCAAGAAAATCAAAACCATCCTGACCCATATCCACAACACGGGTTTTGGTTGGATGTAGCGTCAATTTCAAGAGTTCCATAACTTGCGCGACTTTCTGCATGGCATTTTCTGCGTCGTGTTTGGTGCGGCAGATGATGACAAAATCATCCGCGTATCGGACAAGTTTTCCAAGCGATGAAAACCGTTCAGCCCAGAACATATCCAACACGTGCAAGTAGATGTTAGCCAACAGGGGGCTGATAACTCCGCCCTGTGGAGAGCCAATCTCCGATGCGTTCACAACACCATTTTCCAGAACACCTGCTTCCAGCCATTGCCGAATGAGTTTCAAAACTCTGCGGTCACTGATGCGCCGTTTGAGCAGGGACATCAACATCGTATGGTCAATATTATCGAAGTAACCTTGAATGTCGGCGTCAACTACCCACCAACCGGTTATCAACGCTTTCTTGACCACCGTCACTGCTTGTTGCGCGCTCCGCTTCGGGCGAAAGCCATAGGAATTATCCTGAAAGTTGGCTTCAAAGATAGGTTCAATCACCATCTTACATGCCTGCTGCACCACGCGGTCTCGCACCGTTGGAATACCCAGCGGTCTCTGTCTGCCATCTGCTTTGGGGATGTAGACGCGCAATACCGGTTTTGGACGATAAGTGCCTGCTTTCAAGTCTTGCTCGATTTCCCTCAGAAATTGCTCCACACCTTCCCTTTCCACATCCTCGATGGAAACGCCGTCTTGCCCTGCGCTGGGCTGCGCCCCTTTGATAGCAGTTTGAATGAGAGTAACCTCTTGCTTTTGCAGGGCTTCATCGCTGACTTCGCTGCCGTAGCCGCCGTCGGTGATCATGGTCTCGATGGCAGTACGTTC
>VGOX01000218.1 GCA_016875755.1 Chloroflexota bacterium | reverse complement strand
AATCGGTTGCGCTGGTGGCTGCTGGGTCTGATAAAGCCCAAATGCTGCCACACTGAACAACGTCAAGAATGTGATCCCCACCGCGATCAGGCCCATCGGCTTTTTCAGCCAGTCAAAGAACGTTTTGATCATGGATTCTCCTGAATTGAACTTAAGCACAATGCCGCCGTGCGGAAGACGGCGGCAATATGCTGAAATTAACTAACTCGTCGGGTGGAACAACTGAAGTAGGGAATGTTCATGGAATCGATAAATAGAAAACCCGCCCTGATGGAAACCAGGACGAGGAAGAAAACAATAACCTGCATTAACAGTTCCATGAATCTCTCCAAAAAACACACTTGCTGAACCCCGCCAGCAATTAACTCGGCGGATTATACATTGAAAGTGCAAAAAGTACATACAAGAGCTAAATTATACACTTTAGACGCGTGTTACAATTATATCGAACAAACCCATGAAAATAAATCGTCATTTCGGATTATTTGCCCTGTTGATTTTCCTACTTGTCGCCGCTCTGGCGCTGACAAGTTTTCACCAGCCAACTGTCCTTGCGCAACAGACAGGTGCAGCGTTGGTCCTGCAACAGGAACCCACCCCTACGTCCGTTTTGCCAGCGGCGGATGAGATCGGCTCCACCGATGGCATCCTGCTGATGGGCATCGTCATCGTATTGATCGTTATTTTACCGCTCCTCTTTTACAAACAGGAAAAATAACCGTCAGTTGCATCAGCTGTTTCTTTAACATCGTCTTAACAGACGATGTTTTCTTTATGATATAGTCGAAACATGCCCGAAAAAATATTGATCGTCGAAGATGAACTTTCTCTTCAAGAAACCCTTGCCTACAACCTAAAAAAGGAAGGCTACCTTGTGGAGACCGTCGGTGACGGGCGCTCGGCATTGACTTCCGCCCGCGCCCTGCGCCCCGACTTGATCGTGCTGGATATTATGCTCCCTGAAATGGATGGGTTTGAAGTAGCGCGCATCCTCCGCAAGGAAATGTCCACCGCCATTCTTATGCTCACCGCCCGTGACGATGAGATCGACCGCGTTGTCGGTTTGGAAGTCGGCGCGGATGATTACCTGACTAAACCATTTTCAATGCGCGAATTGATTGCACGCGTGAAAGCCCAACTGCGGCGTGCCCGCCTCTTACGTGAAGAGATCGGGAACAGCCGAACAGAAGATATCCCCCACCAAACATTGACCTTCGACAACCTCGTCATTGACTTGACGCGCCGCGAAGTGATCCTGAACAACTCCCCCATTGCGCTCAACCCAAAAGAATACGAACTGTTGCTCTTCCTCGCCGAACACCGTCGCCAGATGCTTTCGCGTGAGTTCATCCTTGAACGCGTGTGGGGCTGGGATTACATCGGCGACAGCCGCACAGTGGATGTGCATGTCCGCTGGCTGAGGCAGAAGATCGAAGAAAACTCAAGCGAACCCAAACGCATCGTCACGGTACGTGGCGGCGGGTATCGGTTTGAAGGTTGACAAGTTGCAAGTCGAAGGTCGAAGGTCAAAAAGTTGAGTGTTGGCTTGAATAATTTTCTTTGGGCTGCAATCGTTGTTTCGCTAAGTCTCGCCGCGTGGTTTGCGTGGCGATATTTTGATCTGCGCAAACGGGTGGATCAATATGCCGAATCCCTGCGCGGTAAACAAAACCAGCCCGAAAATCTGAAAGACCTTGAGAACCTATCCAGCGCAACGCAGGCGATACAATCCGCATTCAGTGCAGAGCGCCTGAACCTGACAGCCGATAACGCCCGCCTCGCCACCGTCCTCGAGCAGCTCACCGATGGGGTCATCATTGCCGATGCAGATGGACGCGTGCAATTTGCAAACCCCGCAGCGTTGAAACTTTTCTCCGTGCAACACCCCGTCAACCAAACCGTGGCGCAGGTGGTACGCCACCATCAATTGATAGAAGCATGGATACGCTGCCAGCAAACGCGCCAACTCCAGATCGAATCCGTTGAACTGCCTACGCGCAGGCAGTTTCTGCAATTGATCGCCATCCCCGATGAACACGAAGGCGGGAGTTTGTTGCTCGCACAGGATCTGACACAAGTGCGCAAGCTCGAAACCGTGCGGCGGGATTTCATCTCCAACGTCTCACATGAATTGCGGACGCCGCTTGCCTCGCTCAAAGCATTGACAGAAACTCTGCAAAGCGGCGCTCTCGCAGACCCGGAAGCTGGTCCGCGTTTCTTGAGCAGAATCGCCACTGAAGTAGACGCCCTGACCCAAATGGCACAGGAACTGCTCGACCTTTCGCGGATCGAATCGGGACAAGTGCAGTTGAACTTTGAATCAATATCCCCAAGAAAACTACTCTACTCGGCAGCAGACCGCATGAAGGCACAGGCAGAGCGGGCAAACATCAAATTGAACGTCTTAACAAATGACGGCCTCCCCACCATCCGCGCGGACAAGGCACGGCTGGAGCAGGTGCTGGTGAATCTCATTCACAATGCGGTCAAGTTCACAAAGCCGGGGGGAGAAATCACTCTCGAAGCAGAAGCAGTTGACGTTGGAGTCCGATGCGCGGTGCGGGATACGGGGACGGGAATTCCTGCAGAGAGTTTATCCCGCATCTTTGAGCGCTTCTATCGAGTCGATTCATCCCGCACTGGTTCTGGCACGGGTCTGGGTCTTTCGATCTCGCGGCATATTGTGGAAGCGCACGGCGGGAAAATTTGGGCGGAAAGCGAAGAGGGGCGCGGCAGTACGTTTTATTTTTCTTTACCCCATCAAATGTAATTGCACATCGAATGGCTTTTCACCCTCGGTAGGTTTGGTGCGGGTGTAGGTTCCATCGGTATTGAGCTGGCGTGCGCGCGTATTATCTTTTAGGTAGGCTTCGAGGATTTTCTCGCGCAAAAATTTAACCTGTGCTTTGTTTTCCACAGGGAAGACAACCTCAACCCGATGATTGAGGTTGCGCGGCATCAGGTCGGCGCTGCCCATGTACACCTCGTCGTTCCCATTGTTGCCAAAATAATAAATGCGGCTGTGTTCGAGGTAACGCCCCACCACGCTGACCACACGGATGTTTTCACTGACGCCCTTAATGCCCGGGCGCAAACAGCACATGCCGCGCACGAGCAAGTCAATTTTGACACCTGCCTGTGAAGCCTGATACAGAAGCTGGATCACCTCCATATCCACCAGTGAGTTCATCTTGAAGATGAGGCTGGCTTTGTGCCCCGCTGAGGCATGAGCGATCTCGCGGCGGATCAACTCGGCAATGCGTTCACGTAAATTGACCGGGGCAACCAGCAATTTATTATATTCTTTTTTTGTAGAGTAACCCGTAAGATAGTTGAACAGATCGGTGGCATCGGCGCCCACTTCATCGTCACAGGTAAACATACCAATGTCTTCGAAAATACGCGAGGTGACGGCGTTGTAGTTGCCGGTGGCAAGGTGCAAGTAGCGGCGAATGCCATCCCCTTCCCTGCGGACAACCATGGTCACTTTGCAGTGTGTCTTTAAGCCGACCAAGCCATACACCACATGCACGCCCGCGTCTTCCAGTGCGCGCGCCCAGCCAATATTAGACTCTTCATCAAAACGGGCTTTGAGTTCCATGAGCACTGCCACCTGTTTACCGCGTTCAGCGGCTTCGAGCAGGGCTGCGACCACAGGCGAATTTGCGCCGACGCGGTACACCGTTTGTTTGATCGCCAGGACGTTCGGGTCGCGGGCGGCAGTATGGAGAAAATCCACAACAGGCGCAAACGATTCATAGGGGTGATGCAACAACACGTTCTCGGCGCGGATGACATCGAAAATCTGCTCTGGAGTTTCGAGGCTGCGCAGTGGCTTGGGAATGCGCTGAATATACTGCGGATACTTCAAGTCATGCCGCTCCACACTGTTATACAACTGCCACAAATTGACCAGCCCCAGCGGGTGCGTCATGACATCCACATCGGTTGGGTTCACTTCCAGGTTTTCGATCAGCAGTGCGCGAATCTCCTCGGGCATGGAGGAATACACCGCCACCTGTACCACCGAACCGAACTTGCGCTTGCGAATGCTCTGCTGCATGGTTTCGAGCAGGTCGTCGGCTTCGAGTTCCTGAATCTCAACATCCGCGTCACGGATAATACGAAAAGGATGTGCAGCAACCACTTCGAGCCCGGGGAAGAGGTCGCCCAAATTGGCAGCGATCACCTGCTCGAGCCAGACAAAATAATGATGGAAGGGAATCGTCCCATCCTTGCGGACGCCGCCCGACGATTTCTTGATAGGTATCAGCCGCGGCAGGGTATCGGGCACTTTCAGGCGTGCAAATTTCTCGTTCCCCTTTTTATCACGGATGACGATGGCAAGATTTAAACTCAAATTTGAAATGTGCGGAAAGGGATGCCCCGGGTCGAGCGCCAACGGTGTAAGGATGGGATAGATCACCTCCTTGAAGTACGCATCCGCCCGCTCTTTTTGTGCCTTGCTTAACTTTTGATACTCCAACACGTGGATGCCTTCTTTATCCAAACTGGGCATTATCTTGCGTTGAAAACTCTGCTGTGCTTCCTTATACAACCCCTCCACCGTTTTGCGGATCACCGCCAACTCTTCGCGCGGGGTCAGCCCGTCTTCCGAAAGTTTCGTGACCTTGGATTCGATCTGCTTGCGGATGCCCGAAACGCGCACCATGAAAAACTCATCCATATTCGAGCCGAAGATGGCGAGAAATTTCAACCGCTCGAGCAGCGGGTTTTTCTCATCACGCGCCTCTTCCAGCACGCGGCGTTGAAATTCCAGCAGGCTGAGTTCGCGGTTGATATAAAGAGAGGGAGCAGAGAGGTTAATGGTAGTCATAAGTATGGGGAAAGGTGAACAGGAATGGGAATCACCCTCTATTCACCTTTATCGATTCACTATCGACTCCACTGCAAAAAGGGTAGCAACCCTCGTCAAAACCGAAAAAATTTAATACAATCAACGCATGTTCAGAAAAAACACCAAACACCAACAACCCGCATTGA
>VGOX01000217.1 GCA_016875755.1 Chloroflexota bacterium | reverse complement strand
CCGCCGTTGCGTGCCAACATCATCGTCATCACTTCGGTATCCGACGACGATGAAAACCCAACACCCTGTTGCATCAACTCCTGTCGCAATTCCGCAGAATTCACCAAGTTGCCGTTATGCGCCAACGCCAGCGGTCCATTGATGGTCTCGATCATGAATGGCTGCGCATTGCGCAACATGGATGAGCCCGTTGTCGAATAGCGTGTGTGCCCGATCGCATAATGTCCCTTCAACTCTGCCATCGTGTTCGGCGTGAAGACATGCGACACCAACCCCACGCCCTTGTGCATCGACATCGTCAATCCATCTGCCACCGCCATGCCCGCCGCTTCCTGTCCGCGATGCTGCAAGGCATACAAGCCGAAGAACGTCATGCGCGCCACATCTTCATTCGGCGCGAAGATCCCGATCACGCCGCATTCTTCCTTCGGCGACTCACTAAAAATTAGCATACACTTTCCTTATCTCGTCCAATTTTTTATTCAACGTCTCAACATCTTTTTCAACCAACGTGATGTGCCCGATCTTGCGCTTCGGTCTCGGAGCCTTGTCATACAGATGCAAATGCGCTCCCTCAATTTTTAAGATGGATGTCTCGTCTGGGAGCGTTCCCACCAAATTGACCATGGCACACATCCCGAGCGGATTCGTGCTTCCAAGCGGCGCATCACACACCGCCCGAACCTGATTCTCGAACTGAGACGTGACCGCCCCTTCGATCGTCCAATGCCCGCTGTTGTGAACGCGCGGCGCCATTTCATTTGCCAGCAATTGACCGTCCTTCTCAAAGAACTCAATCGTCAGCACGCCAACGTAATTCAATGCAGACAAGACTCGCGTTGCATATTCTTCCGCTTGTTTCTGTAACTCCGCCGAAACATTTCCGATCACCAACGACAGCCGCAAGATCCCGTCACGATGATGATTCTCGATCAACGGGTAAAACTTCGTCTCGCCTGATTTATTCCTCACAGCAATAATGGAGAGTTCACGGTCAAAGGAAACAAACTCTTCTAAAATATAATCCACAGCTTTTTCAGCCGCCACTTCCGCTTGCGAATGGACAATGCTTTGCCCCTTCCCGTCATACCCCATGCGACGAGTCTTCAACACAGCAGGAAACCCAAATCCGTTTCCATCTGTGAATCCGTTATCAAATCCGTTTATAGTGAATTTGGGAGTGGGTATTCCCAACTCTTGAAAAAAAGATTTCTCAACGAATCGATCCTGCGCCTTTTCCAATGCCAACGAAGGTGGATAGACAGGGACAAACTTTTCCAAATGTCTCGCAGCCTCCACAGGGACGTTCTCAAACTCGTATGTCACCACATCCAAGCTACTTGCAAACTGCTCCAGCACAGATTTATCAGCGTAATCGAATGCCAGATGGTCAGCGAGCAAGCCTGCGGGTGAGTCGGAGGCGGGGTCTAGGAAGCGGAAGCGATGTCCGAGCGGGTATCCAGCTAGGGCGAGCATGCGTCCCAGTTGACCTGCTCCCAAAATGCCGATGTTCGTCATTCGTTATTTTCTCGCGGGTCGGGGTTATCCAAAACGGATTGGGTTTGCGCGGCGCGATAGGCCAGCAAGGCGGCGAGATATTCGCTGTGCTTGTTGGCAACAATGGACGCAGCCAGCAGCGCCGCATTGACTGCGCCTGCACGACCAATGGCAAGCGTGCCAACAGGAATGCCCGCGGGCATTTGCACGACGGAGAGCAGCGAGTCCATGCCGTTGAGCGCCTTCGATTGGACAGGCACACCGAGCACAGGCAGATGCGTTTTCGCGGCGGTCATACCAGGCAGATGCGCCGCACCGCCCGCACCCGCGATGATGACTTCAATGCCGCGCTCGTGAGCGGACTCGGCGAATTGAAACAGCAGGTCAGGTGTGCGATGTGCCGAAACGATTTTGACTTCGTAGGGAATGTGCAACTCGTCGAGAGTCTTGGCGGCGTGCTTCATCGTCTCCCAGTCGGATTTGGAACCCATGATGATGGCAATGAGTGGATGAGTCATAGCAACTCTTTCAGATTCTTGAGCAGGCGTTCCTCGATAGGATACGCGCCCGCTTCAAAGATTTTGCCCGTAAGCATTTCGTAGATGGTGATATAGCGTTCACTGGCGGCTGCCCAAAGATCATTCGGCATGGGTGGGATTTCGCCATCGCCGCGATAGCCCTTTGCTGCATAAGCAATGCGTACAAATTCCTTGTCGAAGTTTTCAGGTTCTTCACCTGCGTTGAACTTTGCTTCGTAAGTATCCGCTTTCCAGTAGCGCGATGAGTCGGGTGTATGGACTTCATCGATGAGCATCACACTGCCGTCGGGTGCAATACCGAATTTGTATTTCGTGTCCACGAGAATCAAACCTGCTTTATTGGCAACTTCCTGTCCGCGTTTGAAAACGGCGAGCGCGGCGGCTTGCACTTGATTCCAAGTCTTTTCGTCGAGTAAACCTTTTTCGGTCACTTCGGCGCAGGTCAGGCGTTCGTCGTGCCCTGTCTCGCCGCCTTTGGTGGTGGGGGTGATGATCGGTTCGGGCAAGGCTTGATTCTTTTTTAAGACTTCGGGAAAATCGTAGCCGTAGATATTTCGCTCGCCGATGGAGTAGCGATACCACAACGCAGTAGACGTGACGCCCGTGATGTATCCGCGCACGATGACTTCGATAGGCAGTGGCTGAACGGTGGTGACTATCGAAATATTCGGATCAGGAACAGAGAGCAGATGATTGGCGATGATGTCTTTTGTCTGCTCGAACCACCATGCGGAGAGTTGATTGAGCACTTGCCCTTTGTATGGGACTTTGGCGAGAATACGGTCAAATGCGGAGAGCCTATCCGTGGTGACGATGAGCCGTTTGCCATCGGGTAGGTCATACCACTCGCGGACTTTGCCTGTCTGCTTATTGGCGAGCGGAAGATTCGTTTCGCCAAACGCCTGCGGTAGTAATTTGATTAGTTTTTCTTTTGAGATCATGCGAAATCCTTGGCGTACTTCACGCCGTTTTCAAATAACACCAATCCACTGTTGCCTTTGACTCCACGCGTCCAGTGAGGATGTTGATATGGATGAATATGATTCTCAGGATGGGGCATGAGTCCGAGCACGTTGCCCTGCGGGTTACAAATGCCAGCGATGTCGAGAATGGAACCGTTCGGGTTGATGGGGTAATCGCCGTTTGCAGGCGAACCGTCCGCGTGGATGTAGGTGAGGGCGACTTGGTCGTTGGCGATGAAAGACGAAAGAGGAAAGGATTTGGATATTTGAAAATTGCCTTCACCATGTGCTATGGGACAAGCAATAATGTCTTCCAAGTCTTTTGTCCAGATGCAGGTTTGTGAAACAGGAGCAAGGTTCACCCAACGACATTCGAAGTGACCTTGCTCATTGAATGTGAGTGTTGCACCTTCTTCTTTCTTGCTTCTTTCGTCCTTCTTTTCCCCTGGCAAAATCCCTGATTTGACCAACGCTTGAAACCCGTTGCAAATGCCGATCACAGGTTTGCCTGATTCGACAAAAGCGGAAATCTCTTCATTGAAATAGGAGTTCAGGTCGAGTGCAAGGAGTTTGCCTGCGCCGAGGGAGTCTGCATAGGAAAATCCGCCCGCGACGACGAGAATTTGATAATCGGCAAAGTGTTTTTTGCCAACACGGAGGTCATTGAGCGGAACAGGGTGTGGGTCCGCACCAGCGAGAGTCAATGCTTCGGCGACGTCGTAATCGCGGTTGGTGCCGTGGGCTTGGAGGATGAGGGCTTGAGGTTTCATAAGTGAGTAGATATTCGATAATCGATATTAGATGGGTGTGTTAAAAGCGATGGTGAGGTCTTCGACAGTGATGGTTGTTTCGCCGATTTTGAGAATGGGGTCAGTGATGACTTGCCCGATTTTTTTGAATGGTAGGTCTTTGAAGCTCTCTTCGAAGCGGAGAATATTGGCAGGAGAAACTTCAACGAGTAAACAGCCTGTCGTCTCGCCGAACAGGTCACGGGTAGAAAGAGGCGGGTTTACATCCAGCCCCAAACGCCCGCCAATGCACATCTCCGCAGCGGCGACGGACAATCCGCCTTCGGAGAGATCGTGTGCAGAACGGATGAGACCTGCGTTGATCGCGTTGTACAATGCTTTATAAACCTGCGGTGTGATTTCTGAAACTTGCGGAATGGTTTCATCTATCGTTGTGTCAAAGTGTGAACCACCAAACACAGGGGCAAAATTGCCGACGAGATAAATTGCATTGCCCGCTTCTTTCAAATCCATCGTGACGGCTTTAGTGATGTCGTCCATGATGCCAATTGCGGAAATGAGCAGCGTGGGCGGGATGGCGTGATGTTGACCATCGGTGCCAAGATATTCGTTGTTGAGCGAGTCCTTGCCGCTAATGAAGGGCGTGCGGAACAAAAGCGCCGCATCATGACAGCCGCGGGCTGCTTCTACGAGTGAGCCTAATGTTTCGGGACGTTTCGGGTCGCCCCAGCAGAAGTTATCTAGGATGGCGATCCGCTCGGGGTCAGCGCCAACGGCGACGGCGTTGCGAATGGCTTCATCGATGACGGCGAATGCCATGTGATAGGCGTCGCGTTTGCCGTATTCGGGATTGATTCCATTCGAGAGGACAATACCGTTCATACCTTTTGTGCCGATCGGTTTGAGCACCGTCGCGTCGGAAGGAGCGTCTGCTTCGACGCCCGTGAGAGGCTTGACGACTGTGCCGCCTTGAATCTCATGGTCGTAGATGCGAATGACTGAAGATTTGCTGGTGATGTTGGGGTGAGCGAGAAGGTTTAAGAGAATTGACTTCGTATCGATATTCGATATTGGATATTCGACTTTCGAATTATCGAATATCGGCTTTTCGATTATCGCTTGCAACTGTCTCTGCGGAATACCTTCATGCAAGAATTCATTATCCATATCCACGACGGGATTGCCGTTATAGCGGACGATGAGGCGATGCTTGCCTGTGATTTCGCCGATGTCGGTGAGTTCGGTGTCGAAGGTGTCACAGAGTTCTTGCAGGGCGGGGATATTCGCAG
>VGOX01000216.1 GCA_016875755.1 Chloroflexota bacterium | reverse complement strand
CACTGCTCGCAAAAATGGTGTCAAGGCTCTTTCCGCTTTGCGCCTTGCCTTTACAGGTTCTCCTTTCTTGCCCGATTTTGTCGCTCCGCTACCCTGAGTAGTTACTATTTTTTTCATATTCACCTTGTATGAGAATTTACAATATTGGCTGAGCTTGAATATTTTAACAGCACAAAGTCAAAACATCAAAGTCCATTTTAACGAAGCTGCGGGGCATTATTCCAATTTCCCCACAACTTTTTCCACATCATCCAAGATCTCACCTGATTTCACGAGTGCCTTCATTTTGTTGTGATCGTTGTACAGCGGGCGATCCACCTCGAGATGTTCGACATGCCTGCGAATGACCTCGCGCGCTTTGAGCGATCCCGCCCCCGGCGTGAACTTGCGGAAATCCAGCGCCTGTGCGGCGGCCATAAATTCGATACCCAGAATACCAAAAGCGTTATCAAGGATCTGTCCATTCTTGAGGGCGGTGTTCATGCCCATCGAAACGAAATCCTCCTGATCTGCCGCAGCAGGAATGGACTGGATCGAAGCGGGTGTGGAGAGGATGCGCTGCTCGACGATCAAATGGTCGGCCGTGTATTGGCTGAGCATCAAGCCAGAGTAGAAACCCGGCTCATGGGCAAGGAAATCGGGCAATCCCTGTGAGAGTGCGGGGTTGGTCAAACGGTTCAAGCGGCGTTCAGAGAGGACGCACACCATCGTAATCGCCATCCCTGCCATATCCATTGGAAGCGCAACAGGCGAGCCTTGAAAATTCGCGCCGGTAAGAGTCAATTTGTCTTCGGGGATAAAGATGGGGTTATCTCCCACACCGTTCAACTCGATTTCTACTTGTGACCGCGCGTATGCAATTGCATCTCGGGCTGCGCCGATCACCTGTGGCGTGGAGCGCATCGAGTAGGCGTCCTGCACCTTGGTTTTCATTTTGCCTGTCGTCAGATCAGAGCCTTCGATGACCCTGGCGATATTCTTTGCCGACGTGATCGCGCCTTTGAATCCACGCAGTTCGTGCAGTTTCGTGTTATATGGTTTCATATTGCCAAGCAAAGCCTCAATCGACATGGCTGCCGCGATCTCCGCTTGTTTCAAGAATCGTTCCATGTCATAAATATGAAGCGCTGACATGGCAGTTAATAGATTGGAACCGTTGATCGTGGCGAGACCATCCCGCGCCTGCAAACCTGGAATTTCAATTCCAGCCCTGCGCATCGCTTCCTTACCCGATAACTGCTCGCCGCCATAAAAAGCTTCACCCTCACCCATAAGTAACAGTGCAGCTTGCGCCATCGGAGCAAGGTCGCCGCTTGCGCCCACGGAACCTTTCTGGCAAACCACGGGTGTGACGCCTTCATTCAGCATCTCTATCAGCGTAAGCGTAATTTCGGGTCTGCAACCAGAATTCCCATGGGCATGAACGTTGATGCGTCCCGCCAATGCTGCGCGGACGTGTTCAATGGGGGCTGGGTCACCGATCCCCGCAGCGTGGTTGTAGATGAGATATTTCTGAAATTCCTTCACCTGCTCATCGTTAAGCATCGTCTCCGAAAACTCGCCGATGCCGGTGTTCGTGCCATACATGACCTCTTTATTGGCAAGTTTCTCCTCCAGCATTGCACGGCAGACTTTGATGCGCTCAAGGGCTTCGGGGGCAAGTTCCACTTTTTCGTTATCTCGCGCAATGGCAACGAGTTTTTCAACTGTCAGGTCCGAGCCGTTCAAAATGATAGTCATGGGCATTCTCCTTGAAAGTGAGTATGGTGAAATTGTACTCCAAAGGCCCCATGAAAAAACAGGCGTGGAGCACAACTCCGCGCCTGTTTTTTCATGTAATGTATTGTATTGAGTTAGTAATTCGTTGTTCGGTCGATCAGACCAAGTTCGCGTGCGCGGGCATCACAGATTTTGAATACCCAGATGCTGATCGTGCCGAAGAACAGGCTCAGCCCAAATAAAATCCCAAGGATCTCAAGGTTGCTGAAACTCGCCAGAGTCGGGAAGGCTTGCGCAACATTCCCCACCAGTGACCTTCTCAACAGTTCCAGCCAATAGGTGGTTGGCATGAAGTATCCAATGGGGCGAATCCATTCGGGCAGTACATCCAATGGGAAGACGGCGCCGCTGAAAATGTATAACGCGCCTGCCGTCGCTTCGCCGATAAAGCCTTCGTGACGGGCAACCGTCAGGGTAATACCAGCCAACAGCAAGCCCAGAAGCGCAAGCATCACTACGCCGAGGATCAACGTCACAAAGAACAGCAGCCAATCCACTTCTGCGAAGTTGATCTTGACGTTCAGGAAAAGAATCCCAGCCGCGAGGGTGATGAACACTGCGATGGAACCTGTGATGAAACGCGCCACGCCGCGCCCGAGCAGATACAGCGGAATATAGATGGGCGCAATGTACATATATTTGAGCGTTTTGTAATGCTCGCGGTCATCCACCACCGCCCATGAGACGCCTGTCATCACTGCGCCGACGTAGATGTAAAACGCGTTGCCCAGATAAATGTACGGGAACAGGGCGTTGTCGTAATTGCCCTGCGAGATGATGCCGTACATGATGACCAGAATCGCCGCGCCCGAAATCGGCTTGACGATGGAATACACCGCGAACAGGAACGGGTCGGTCCAATTGGACTCGATCACCCATCCCAGCCACGCCGCCATGCGGAATGAACGCCATGAAGTTGATGTTTGCATAAGTTCTCTTTTTATGTCATTGCGAGGGCGATGCTTTTTCGCCCGAAGCAATCTCCAACATATTTGGGATTGTTTCGTCGCGAAGAACAAGAGCGCTCCTCGCAATGACGTTAACGACGACTCTCCGTAATTCTGCCCTCGCGCACAGCGATTCTTTCGACGTATGCCAGCAAGACCTTCGCGGTGAAGACGAACACCACCGAAAGAACTGCAAGGATCAGGATCTCCGTCTGCACAGTCATAAAGCCATATTCGAATCCCGTGGGGAAGATCAACTGACGCATTGCGTCCATGCCGAGCGTGAGCGGGATGATCGAAGCGCCCGCCGCCACCCAGAACGGCAGCGACTTGATCGGGAAGTAAAAGCCCGAAGCCAGAAAGATCGGTTCCTGCGCTAGGTTCGCCATGTGCCAGGCTTCTCGCCCGAACAGCAAAAACGCCGACGCCATCATCATGCCCATGCCGTACAACGCGATCATCGCCAGCATAAAGACCAAAAATAGTTGGAGATAACTCGAAACGGTATAGGTCACGCCGAACATAAAGATGCCCAGCAATGTCACCGCCAGCGCACGCAATGCCGTAGCCAACATGCCGCCTAACGCCATGCCCAACAGGATCGCCATCATTGAATTCGGCGCCATGATGTACAGCGCAAGGTTTCCCTGCTCCTTCTCCCAATACAACTGGCTCGACATGCTCCACAAAATATTCATCCAAAACGCGGTCATCGCGCCGCCCATCACCACGAAGCCGATATATTCCTCTGGGGCATTCAACGCGCGATAGACGAACACATACGCGATCACCGCCAGCATTGGCATGATCAGGTCGAACACCAGCCACGAAACCTCGCGCTGCTGCCCGATAATGCGCGGATACGCGCGCGCAATAATGGTGGAGAGAAATAAACGCCAGCCAGTATTTTTATGGCTGTAAGGACGCAGCAACGCCTCGTTACTACGCTTCGGGTTGTCCATGTTGTTCCTCCTCTGCCATGCTGCGCCCGACGAGATCAACGAACACATCTTCGAGCGTTGGCTGGCGTTTGGTCAGGTTCATCACTTTCACATCCTTTTGCGTGAACAGATTGATGACCCGTGCCAAAGCGGATTCTTCGACGAGACTCAGACTCAGTTTCGCGCCTGTCTCTGTCTCGGTGACCGCCGCTTTCGTGACCTCAGGCTGGTCCACCAACATTTGCTGGGTCAACCCATTGAGCGGACTCACCTCGATCTCGAACAGTGCATCCTTTTGCAGGCGGTGTTTCAGCACCGATGGCTTATCACATGCCAATACGCGTCCCTTGTTGATGATGGCGACACGGTCACATAACTCTTCAGCTTCCATCATGTAATGAGTGGTCAGAAGCAGGGTGCGTTCCTTGTCTGCTTTTAACCAATCGAGGATGAACTTGCGCACATCGCGCATCGCACCCACATCGAGACCAAGTGTCGGCTCATCGAGGAACAGCACTTCGGGCTGAGTCAAAAATCCGCGCACAATGTTCATCTTCTGGCGCAAACCTGTCGAGAGATCGGACGACTTTGTGTGCATACGGTCTTTCATGCCGACCATTTCGAGCAGGGCTTCGATGCGTTCATTCGCTTCTTTGGATGGCACACCGTAGAACTGCGAGAACATCCACAAATTCTCGCGCACGGTCAACAGACCATAGCCCGATGACTCGCCGCCTGAAACCATATTGATACGCGGGCGCACTGCATCTGGTTCAGTGTTGACATCTGCTCCTGCAACACGTGCCCAGCCCGAGGTCGGGGAGAGAAGCGTGGTGAGGATCTTGATCAACGTCGTCTTGCCCGCGCCGTTCGGGCCGAGCAACCCGAACAGTTCGCCGCGTTCCACAGTCAGGTTGACACCTTCCAAAGCAACCAGCTCCTTGCGGGCTTCCTTTTTATTGCCGCGCAGTTTGTAAATGCGGCCAAGGTCTTTTGTTTCGATTGCGAGTGTAGCAGACATGATTCTCCTTAAAAATTTGTAATCTTTATCGTTGTGTTTGCGTGGGTTTGGCGTAGGGCAGGCGTCAAGTGTGTTTCGGCAGTGCGTGATAAAGTTACAGGCGTAACAGATTTCTCTTCTCCTCCTTTGTAAGAGAGCCAGGGCACAGGCAACCCTGGCTCTCGCACTTTAAGGGGGAAATGGATGCAGAACAGAAGTTCTATTTTACTACGATTCTTTTTTAGAATTACTGGAATCACCCCATCTTGTAGGGCAATCGCATCTAAACACCAGAGGAGAGGACTTTGAGGAGATAATCTTCTTTCCATGCAGCTTGGAGTTGCTTGGCGTGAATGCCACCTTTGGCAGTCTTCTCCTGTTTGAGTAGATTAAGA
>VGOX01000215.1 GCA_016875755.1 Chloroflexota bacterium | reverse complement strand
TCAAGGCTTCGAGATATTCTCGATCTATTGGACTGAGTTGTATGTGTTGTTTGTTCATCTGGCTATTTTCTACCAGACACCCACTTTTGTCAAAAACTTACTTTACGATGTAATAGGATAACTTGTGAAAAATACAATTATCTGGAAGAGTTCCTCACGCGAAGAGATAGTTTCAGTGGTGAATCAGGCTCGAGCGGGGAAAGATGCGCTTCATCCCAAAAAAAAACGTCCAAAGGAAATTTGCATCCTTTGGACGTTTGGTTGTTAAGTCAACCTAATGATGGTCATGACCAGAGCTGAACGGCAGGTACCGGGCTGCAAGGCTGAAAGCGAGCAGCCAGTAGCAGATCACCAGCGTTCCCACAGAGAATTCGACCCAGGTGGGGGTGTAGGAATTCAAAATGATGCCCGGCGTGAAGGGATCGTAGGAGATGGAGGCAATCAGACCGGCGAAGTTGTAATTCCAGCGCGTGATGATGGCGGCGAGGATCGGGATGACGGCTGCCAGCATGAGGTAACGGAAGTTCTTGATGCTTTTGGCTGCCAGCAATACAGACCCTGCAATGACCGGCAAAAGTGCCTGCCCCAGCCAGAAGGTGAGCGAGTAGGGGGCTATGGTATCCAGTATTTGGGTTTGCAGGAAGACCTCGCGGTCAAAGCTGTAATAGTTTGTCACTGCCCAATCCCACACACGCAGGTAGGTCAGTAACAGGGTAATGCCGCCTGTAAGCCGTGCAACATCGTAAATCGCAGAGTCGCTGACCGTGCCCGGGCGCATGACACGAAAGACAAAAACGCTGGTGATAAAGAGCAGGGCAATGCCGCCGCTCATGGCAGAGAAGACGAATTGCACCGGCGCGCTTTGGTTGAACCAAATTCCGCGCCCGGCAAGCACCGAGTAAGTGGCGCCAAGGGATGCCTGATGCAGCAGCGAGAGGGTTAACCCGGCAACAGCAAGGACCGGGCCCGCCTTGTGAAGCGAGTGTGCGAAAGAATGTGCCCGTTCCATTAGAGAGCCAAGGGCTTTGTAACGAGTAAGCCAGGGGTGGGTCTTGAAGAGTGGGTGTTCAAGGACGATCGGCAGCAATTCTGCCATAAGCACGGAAAGATAGAGCACCACACACATGGTCACTTCCCAGAGCAGGGAGTGGGGCTGCCAGTATACGACCGGGTGCCAAAAACGGAGTGGACGACCGAGGTCGAAGAGCAGTACCATTCCTGCCGTGGAGTAGCCTAGGAAACCGAGCAATACAGCCAGTTTTCCGATGGCTTCAAAGCGTTTGATGCGCAAAATGTAAACGATCACACCAAATACAAAGGCGCTGCCGCCCATGGCGATGGCAGACAGGTCGATGGAGATCCACAATCCCCAGGGGATGGCATTGGAAAGCCCTGTCACATGCAAGCCATCTCGCAGGACAATGAAAGCGCCTACAAGTCCGAACAATAGACCAAGTATGAGCAGTCCGATCCAATACGGAAAGACAACGATGGAGCGCTTGCCAAGCTTAATCGTGGGGCAATGAATATCGGGAAGCATGGTCTAAGATTCTCCTTCCCCGGCAAACGGCCCTGTTTTCTTCGTAGTCGGGGGAATATAGTAAACGCGCGGCTCGGTGCTGAGTTCTTCGCGCAGGCGCAGGGTTACAATCGCCTCCTCGCGCGCTTTCGATACGGGGCTTTCAACATCGTTCAAGTCGCCAAAGACACGCGCCCCAGTTGGGCAAACCACCACACAAGCCGGGGTGGCTTCACGATCGACGCCGGGGGTAAGCCCGTATTCCAAGCCTCTATCGATACGGTGGGAGCAGAAATGGCACTTCTCCACTACACCGCGCGGGCGGTTCTCCACCTCAGCCACGCCAAAATCGGGCGATTTCGGGCTGAGTTCAATGGGATCTTTCCAATTGAACACACGCGCGCCATACGGACATGCCACCTGGCAATATCGGCAGCCAATACAACGGTCATAATTCATTTCCACAATGCCGTCGGGGCGGTAATAGGTTGCTTCCACCGGGCAGACATGCACACAAGGCGCTTCGGCACACTGCATACATGGGCGTGAAAGGAAGTACTCCTCGCCAGACTGGGTCTCTTCCGCAGTGACAACGTTATACAACATATCATCGGCAAGGTTATTGACCGCCTGACATGCGTATGTGCAGTAGTTACAGCCAATGCACTTGTTGATATCGATCAACATGCCCCATTTACGCCCGCCTTCGTCAGGGATTTCCTTGCCACGAACTTGAAGCGAGTTTAGGCTGAAAAGCTGCGTCAACCCGGTCGCACCAAGGATTGCCGCTCCTACCTTGAGTAGGTCGCGCCGAGATACATTCTTCTCCACATCTTTGTTAGTAGAGTCTGCCATAATAGACCTCCAGGTCCGCTAAAGTTATTTCTCTTCGGTAGGCGTGCCGGGGTCTTTGCCGATAATCACCCACACCACACCACCGCCAAGCAACAGACCAACGACCAACAACAACCAGGATGGAAGTTTCACCCCGCCTCTTTCCTCGGGCTGGCTTGCTTCAACCTCTTCGGGCATTTCCTCCGCATCCGGCAGCGCCTCCTCATTGACGAAATTCTCAATTGTCAAAAGGCGGTTTGCTTCATGAATATCGGAGTGACACTCTCTACAGGTTGAGAGCGTGGCTTTGAAGGCATGTCCGCTTTCATTCTGAATGTGACAGGTCGCGCAGGTTGCACCAGCGGCAACATGGGTCGACTCGTGCCCGGAGTTCACCTGCTTTTGGTGGCAGTTTTCACAGGTCGTTACCCTGTTTCCGATCAATATTTGCTGTTGGGAATGCGGCTCGTGGCAGGTGGCGCAGTTCATATTGAGCTCGTTATGCTGACCGCCATACCACTCTGTGTAATAATCAGTATGACAGGTACCGCAGGTAAGCTCTTCACGTTCCGTGGAATATCGAAGTTCAGGGTGCTCTTCTCCCTCTCCCGGCAGAATGATATGACAGGTCTCGCAATTGATGGGGACGGAGCCATGAGCGCTCACTTCCCAGTGCTCGACCATTTGCGAATGGCATTCGGCGCAATCATCGGTATCCGCCTGCGGATGCGCATCCAGCGCGCGCGCATTCTGGTTGGGGGCAAATAGCAGAAGCCCAAGCATGGCAATGAACAATGCAAGAGTCAGAAATACAAAGCCGTGCTTTATGGAATTATGCTGTTTGGTCATGTTGCTTCCTCCGGTATTAATCTCTTCTTAAGAATAGCGGAATCGTACCGACAAAGTCAAATACGGGCAAGTGAAGGGTGTCATTTTCATGCGGGCTTAATGTAATCAATTATGACATATTTTGTGGGATTTTTTCCGTGGCGGTAAAAGACCGTCAACTTTGGTTAAAACAAAAGGGACATTCCGAGATTGCGAATGTCCCTTTTGTTGTTCATGATCGTTATGCTTTTATCTGGGCGCGCCCAGATCGATCCATTGTTTCACGATCTCCAATTCATCGGAAGTAAAGGTCTTGAAGTGAGCACCGGATTGGACTTGTATCAGAATACTTTCTTCCGCATTGCCGGGCATGATCACAGCGCCATTATCGCCGCCTTCCATGCTTGCCTCGTAGGAGGACAGATCCAAACCGTCAGGAGCCGTATCTCCTTCTGTATGACACCCCGTGCATTTGACGGCAAAGAGCACGCCGATATAGTTGTCGAATGTCGGGTCACCGGTCAGGGTTGGAATTTCAAGAGCAGGCTCAGGCGGGGGAAGCTGCGCTTTCAATATTTCGCGCAAGGCAGGGGCGTCAAACCCGGCAAAGGTGTACACATTCCCATGACAGGCGCTGTTCGAACAAAAAGATGTATTGCTTGTCCCGCCAGGGTCGCTGACGCTGTGGCAGTTGGAGCATGAGGGTCCTACTGCCTGGTTGTGGAGGCTGATCCAATTTGGGTTGAGGTGGGACTCTGGCTCGGGCCCGCTGCTGATCTCGATGTTGACCAGAAAATCCTGCGCGCCAGCCACCACCGGGATCGAATGACACAGGTTGCATTCAAGGCGGATCGCTTCATTCTCCGCGTTGAGATGGGTGCCCCCATGACAGCGGAAACAACCCGGCGAATTCATGTGCCCCAGATTGTCGGGATAGGTCGTCGGGTCTATTTTTTGCTCATGGAAGACCGTGCGGTCATAGATCGCCTGAATTTCCGCCACCGCCTGATCGATCTTTTGTCCGTTTTCACCGTAGTAATCGACATAATTTTGCTTGTAATCTTCTTCAATAGCTGCAATGGCATCCATTGCCGATTCGCGTTATTCATAAGTCCCCTGCAGCGCGGTAACAGCTTTTTCGTGGATCATGGGAATGGAGGGGTCGATCAAACCGCGCGACATTGCAAGGTCAACAGCATCCGCCGGGAACATGAATTCATGAGTGACCCGGTTGTGACAGGTGATGCAGTCCATTGGTTTGAGATGACTTTCGTTAAAGCCTTCCGGTCTGAACCCGGATTCAACGTCAACATATTCCGTGTACGTGCCATCATCTTTGTAAACACGTACATAAGGGATTTCCTGTCCCAGTTCATCGGCGGAATAGTACATGACCTTGTTTGCGATATGCCAGTGGATTCCCTGCGCTTCTCCGGTACGGGCATCGCCTCCGCCCGTTTTCATGATGATGTATTCCGTAGAGGCGGTATTCAGGCTGTCGTCCTCAAAACGATGGAACAAACGCAGGCTGTCATCTGCAAAGGTCTCGGGGCGATGGCATTTCTCACAAGTTTCCACCGAAGGGCGCAGCGCTTTTGCCCGAATCGGATATTCATACAGGTTGAAGATCTGATAATAGGCTTCTTTGAGGCCTTGTGTTTTACGCATTGCCTGATCAAAGAACGAGGCTCGACCGATATGACACTCTTCGCAGGTGACATTGGAGTGGGGCGATTCCTCGAATACAATGCTTTGTGGGGGCATCGTGTGACAGACCGTTCCGCAGAATTCATTTGAGTTGGTGTATTCCCATGTATGACTCCACTGCAAAAAGGGTAGCAACCCTCGTCAAAACCGAAAAAATTTAATACAATCAACGCATGTTCAGA
>VGOX01000214.1 GCA_016875755.1 Chloroflexota bacterium | reverse complement strand
CGCCGCCGTGGTTTCTTTTTTCGTTTTTTCGGCGCGCTGGCTACGCTCCCGGCTGGTTTTCAGCCCAAGTTTTGGCTATTAATGAACGGCTTCTTGCAGAGGACTCATACGTTATATCGGTGATTTCCTTCCCGCCTTTATGATGCTCAGTGTGATTGGGTTTTGGCAGGGGTTTCATTCTCTGAGACATACCCATACCGGGAAACAAATATTCAGTTTATTGGGTCTCATTCTTGCAGCTATATCGGTTCTGCTAGGAACCCTTATTTCGATTTCGACGAATTCAAAATTAATTAATATGCTGATAAAAAATATCCCATTTCTTGGATAGGTATTTACAACCAGCGCCTCACTCTGGACCTGTAGCCTGTATATGCCTCCCCGAATTTTTTCTCCAGATAAGCTTCTTCCTTTTCTATCACCAATTGATTCACCGTGACCATGAAAAATGGCGCGACCAAGACTCCCGAATACAATCCAGCATTCAATGGGAAGCCGATCACCATTAATAAAAATCCGAGATAGATCGGGTTGCGTGTGACGCGAAACACGCCGTTGGTCACCAACACTTTGACCGAGCCATGCGGGTCAAGCGTTGTGTGCGATTTTCTGAACTCCAAGAAAGCCGCAACGGCAAGAAAAAATCCGACAACGATTAATCCAAAGCCCACATTTTCCATAAAATCTGGCACGATAAATGGCACGCGGACGAACCATCCGAGCAGGTGGGCCATTGTGATAAAGATCAACGCGACAATCGGTGGATGGATATGTTTGTTAAAATTTGGAGCGTCTTTATGGTCGTTGCTCATGAACCATTCCTTGATCTCAGGTTATTTTCGGATGGAATTTGCGCCTACACCTTTTTTGCATGCAGAAGAAATACTGGAAACTCTTTTTCTATACCCGCGATTTCCTTGCGAATGACGTGGGCAGTGGAGAACCGTACATCTTCGAATCCTGTTTCCTCCACCCATGTATGTAGTTCGCTGCGAGAAAATCCTTTGTGTACGTCCTCTGTTTCATCGGTATGGAAACTGCCATCTTCTTTGTCGAGGTCTGCGATGAGCAGAATACCGTGTGGAAGAAGGAGTTCATGGAACTTCCTTAGAATGGAGTGGACATCATGGATGTGATGCAGGGTAAGCAGGGAGTAGGTAATATTAAACTTTTCGGCAGGTATCGGATCTATGATCAGGTCGAGGCGGAGCGTATTCATGTTCGTTACGCCAGAAACAGAAATTTTTTCCTTCAACACCTCCAGCATGCCCTGGGATGTGTCTGCCAAAGTGATCTGACGAAACTCATCCTTGAGTTCGAAGCTCAATAGACCCGTGCCGCATCCGTACTCAAAAGCAGTCATCTCCCTTGAAAGCGGGATCAATTCCCGAATGGCATTTGCCACATCAAAGGCACGCTTTACTTTTTTAGGATCCGAGTCCCAGGCTTTTGCGCGTTCATCGAAATTGGTCATGCCCAATTCTCCAACGTATCCTTGACCTTTGCAAGGAACCAATCCGCCGAAGCGCCGTCAAGAATGCGGTGATCGAACACAAACGACATGTACACCATCGGGCGGATGGCAATGGCATCGTCACTTGTCCCGTCTTTAGCGGGAATGACTACGACACGTTTTTGCATCGCACCTACACCGAGAATACCTGCTTGCGGTTGGTTGATAACAGGGAAAGCGAAAAGCGATCCGCTAACGCCGTGGTTGGTGAGTGTGAACGTGCCGCCCTTTACTTCATCAGGTTGGAGTTTCTTTGTCCGTGCGCGGTTGGCAAGGTCATTGACAGCACGTGCCATCGCCAGCAGGGATAGATCTTCCGCTTTTTTGATGACAGGCACAATTAAGCCATCTTCACCCAATGAAACTGCCATGCCGATATTGACGTTTTTGTGAACTAGCAGCCCTTCGTCCGTCCATGAGGAGTTGGTCTGCGGGTAGGCTTTCAATCCTGCCACAATTGCCATCATAAAATACGCTGTGAACGTCAAATTGACGCCATCGCGCTCGAAAGCGGCTTTATTCGCGGCACGATGCTTGGACACACGCGACATGTCTGCTTCCATCACCGTCAACACATGCGGCGAGGTGTGCTTGGACTCAACCATGTGCTGTGCAATGGATTTGCGCATGGTGGAATGTTTGATGATTTGGTCGCCTTCGGCGGGTGCGACGATTGACGATGGACGATTGACCATAGGCTGACTTTTGACTTGTGACTTTTGACCCGAAGACACGTAGTTCAACACATCATTCTTCGTAATACGTCCATTCAACCCCGTGCCGTTAACTTGGGACAAGTCCACGCCATGCTCGGTGGCAATCTTTGCCACGACGGGGGAGATGAAGCCGAGATCGGTCGAAGGACGAATGTCTAAGGTCTTAGGTTGCACTTCGGACTTTTGACTTTCGACTTTTGACTCAATCACCACTGGAACACTCGAAACATCCACCGATTCCCCGGGCTTTCCAATGATCGCCAGCAGTTCGCCGACTTTTGCAGCGATACCTTCTTGTGTAATGATTTTCAAGACCGTTCCCGTCGCCGGGGCAGGGATTTCGGTATCAACCTTATCGGTATTAACTTCAAGCAACGGTTCCAACTCATGGATGGTGTCACCCTCTTGCTTAAGCCATTTTGTGACGGTAACTTCGTCCACGCCTTCGCCGAGCCTTGGAACTAAAACTTTTGTCGCCATAATTTCCTCTTTTCACCACGAAGAGTCACGAAGGAACACAAAGGAAAACCTTTGTGACACTTCATGCTACTTTGTGATTAATCGAATTTTGGATAAGCGTTTGGATCAACTTCGTGCATCATGTCATACACAGCATCAAACACCGTCTCAGGATTTGGCTTGGACCAATAGTCTCCATCCGAACCATACGCAGGACGATGTGCTTTGGCGGATAATGTTCTTGCGGGCGAGTCTAAATAGAAATAACCGCCTTGCTTTTCGATGACTTCCTGCATCATGTAAGCCGTCGCTCCACCAGGGACGTCTTCATCGATGAAAATAATGCGATTGGTTTTCTTCAGCGACTCGACGATATGACCGTGAATATCGAACGGCATCAGCGATTGGACGTCGATAACTTCCACGTCGATGCCAACTTTGTTTAATTTTTCCGCGGCATCCATCACGATACGACAACATGCACCGTAGGTAACGATGGTCACATCCTTGCCTGCGCGGATGGTTTCAGGGACACCGAGCGGCATGCTGATTTCACTGATATTTTCAGGCAAGCGTTCTTTGACGCGGTAGCCGTTCAATACTTCGACCACGATTGCAGGTTCATCGGATTTCAAGAGGGTGTTGTAAAAGCCAGCAGCGCGAGTCATGTCGCGCGGAACCAAAACATACATGCCGCGTGTGAGACTCAAAATACCAGACATGGGCGACCCTGCGTGCCACACGCCTTCAAGTCTGTGACCACGAGTTCTAACAATGACGGGTGCTTTTTGTCCGCTAGCGGTGCGCCAGTGGAGAGTCGCCAGATCGTCGCTCATGATCTGCAAGGCATACAAGACATAATCGAGATACTGAATCTCCGCAATTGGACGAAGTCCACGCATTGCCATGCCGATGGCTTGACCGAGAATGGTCGCTTCGCGGATGCCTGTATCAGTCACGCGCATGGCGCCGTATTTTTCCTGCATGCCCTTGAAACCCTGGTTCACGTCACCGAGTTTGCCAACATCTTCACCGAAGGCGATCAGGCGCGGGTCGCGTGCGAGCGCGGCATCGAAGGCGGCGTTGACCACTTCGAAGCCGAACATCGTCGGTGACTTCGCATCATACACAGGCTTCACTTCTTCCACTTTCATGGCCGTGCCCGAATACAAATGCGATCCGTAGCGATCCACGTTCACCGCATTGTTCTCGTGTTTCCATTGAATGAGGACTTGTTTGGAGGGATGCGACTCATCACGCAGGAGGCGCAAGGCTTCATGTGCAATGGAGTGGATGTCACGCCTCGTATACGACGGAAGAGTTGCCAGCCGATCCCGGAGCAGCCTCAACTCTGCCACATGGTTCGACGTGGACGCGATCTCGTCGAGCATGTCCATGACTTGGTTGCGCTCTTCCGTGATGGGGGAGAGATACGCATCCCATGCCGCTTTGCGGAATCCCTCTACAGTGTCGTAATCTGCTTTTTCGAGAGAATCAAGCTCGGGCGCGGAAATGATGCGGTTGTCCGTCATCCACTTGCGCATCTTTTTGAGTCCGTCAAATTCCTCTTCCCATTTGAGTCGTTCGGGAGTCTTGTATCGCTCATGACTGCCCGAAGTGCTGTGACCTTGCGGCTGAGTCACGTCGATGACATGCACCAAAGCGGGGATGTGATATTCGCGCGCGATCTCGGCGGCGCTGAGATAGGTTTCGACGAGGGCGGGATAATCCCACGCATGGACGGTGTAATGGTCGTAGCCGTTTTGCACTTTTTCGAGTGGCGCATTGGGGTTGCGTTCGAAGCCCTTAAGCAATGTGCCGATATTTTCCTTGACCATCTGAAACTGATTGGGGACGGAGATGCCGTAGCCGTCATCATAAATGGTGACGATGGCGGGCGCTTTCAACACGCCAATGGCGTTAACCGATTCCCAAAACAAACCTTCAGCGCTGGAGGCATTCCCGATGGTGGCAAAGGTAACTTCATTGCCGTGGTTCGAAAAATCCTTTTGGTTTTGCAGTTCTTTTACGTTTCGATAAATGACCGATGCATACGCAAAGCCAACCGCGCGCGGCATTTGCGCGGCAGTGGGGGAGATGTCGGATGCGGTGTTGTACATCTGCGTTTGCGGACGCCACGAGCCATTGGGATATAAATTGCGCGAGGCAAAATGCGCATTCATCTGCCGCCCCGCGCTGGCGGGGTCGTAGGTGACATCGGCATGTGAATACAACTGCGCAAAAAATTCCTGAATGCTCATAACGCCCAGCATGAACATCCAGGTCTGGTCACGGTAATAGCCTGAGCGCCAGTCGCCTTTTTGAAAGGCTCTGGCGATGGCAAGCTGGGCGATCTCTTTACCGTCGCCGAAAATGCCGAACTTT
>VGOX01000213.1 GCA_016875755.1 Chloroflexota bacterium | reverse complement strand
CCTTCTTAGACTTTGGTATACTGCTTTTCGGAACTCGCTGAGAGATTTTTTCGGCACACGAAAACTTTATCAGCAAGTTCCATTTTTGTTAATGTCCGACGAACTCTAAACTCAAGTTATTAATAGCAAGATGCAATTTGACGACTCTTTCAATTAGCTTGACGGGAAGCGGTTCATCGAGCGGAAATTTGACCGTCCCTTTGCCATCCACATATTTTGCGATCTAACGCTCGAACGCCTCACTCCCCGCTGGAACCGGGTACAGCGACACATGCTTTTTCCACCCCGCAAAATGGATGATGTTCTTCCCGTTCAACTCAAACGCCGCAATCTGATAACTGATTCTCTCTTTCGCATCGGGTACCAGTGCGCGGATCAGTGTCCGGATCTCTCGCAAATACGCCTGCGACTCAGGCGGACATGCCCCAATATATTCGTCAATGGATTGAAAATTTGTTTTAGCCATTTTGTCCTTCCATAAGCGCTAACAATTTCGTGGTCGTATTCCAATTGCGGATGGTCATATTCTGATACACGGGCGTCCCAATAGTTTTTGTCAGGTAGCTCTGTGAAGCGCGACTGATGAGACGTGAAAAATAAAGCGCCTGTTTGCCTGCATAAGCCGCATCCACACCTTCGCGAACTTTTACACTCTGCATCGCTTCTTTTGGCGTAAGCGGCTCTTTCAAAAAGATGACATCGTAATGGAATTTTTCAGTCTCGCTTCCAAACCCGCGTGGGGCAGTATCCACAGTCTTTTTGAGTTCCTTGTGCGTCACAGTCACCAGACGGGCGGCATAGTTGAAACGTTTGGAGAGCTCCATCTCAATGAGGTTCGTCAACTTCGTCTTATCCTTTTCAGCAGACTTGAACAATACATTTCCGCTTTGGATGTAGGTGACCACATCGGAAAATTCCAAAAACTCAAAACAAGCTTTCAAGTCCGCCATCTTGATAATGTTCTTTCCGCCGACGTTGATTCCGCGCAGCAGGGCGAGGTATTGAGTCGTAAGATTCGCCATCAGACTAACGAACAAGCTCGTAGTGTTGAAACAGCACACCCGTAGGAAGAGGCGCAGATTCGATCAACTTCAGCTTCACATATTTTCCATCTGGAAATAATTTTTTACCAACCCCAAACACAATCGGATAGACGTGCAAAAAGAATTCATCCACCAGATCGTTTTCGATGAGGGTATGCATCAACACGCTGCTGCCATCGGAAAGAATATTTTTCCCGGGTTGGTTCTTGAGGTTGCGAATTTCTTCGACAACGTTGTTGCTGATAATGGTGGAGTTGCTCCAAGCCGCCGATGATGTGAGTGTGGTGGAGACGACATATTTATTGACATTGCCAAATGGGTTTTCATCAGGCGGCAACGGTTCAAACGCATCGCCATGAGTCTTCCAGGTTTTGCGCCCGAGCAAAAGCGTATCGGCGGTTTCCATGGCTTTTGAGAAACGCATGCCGATATCATCGTGCCAGAAGGGAATGGTCCAGCCGCCATGAGTGAAGCCGCCGTCGGTGTCTTCATCCGCGCCGCCGGGGGCTTGAATGACACCATCGAGAGAAATAAATTGATGCACGATCAGTTTTCGCATGGGAACTCCTATTGTGGATAAATCTTATCCATATTATAGAACATATTTTCTGATTTTCAAGTAGTAATCTTAAACAAAAATCCCGCCTTTTTTGCAGGCGGGGATCTTTGTTTACTCTTTGAAACGCGGGTACGAACCCAAGACCCGCAACATCACGGCATACTCACTCAGATGGTCGAGCGCACGCCGCACAGTTTCATTTTGCAACGAGCCGATCAGATCAATATAAAATAGATATTCCCACGGTTTGCCCTGTAACGGGCGCGACTCGATCTTGGTCAGGTCGATATCTCGCAGCGCAAAAACGGACATGGCTTTGAATAGCGACCCGGGTACGTTCTTGAGCGTGAATACGATGGAAGTCTTCGCATCTGACTCAGGGACAGTTGCCTCTCGTCCGACAGCGAGAAAACGCGTATAGTTTTCTGCGTTATCTTCAATGCCTTCCTCCAGAATTTGCATGCCGTAAAGTTCTGCCGCGTGTTTTGAAGCAATCGCCGCCACATCCAGCGCCCCCGACTCTTTGAGCATCTTCACACTTCCTGCCGTGTCATAGACTTGCTCCGCTTTGATGCCCAAGTTACGTAAATACGCCGCACACTGTCCAAGCGCCTGCGGATGGCTGATGACTTTCTTGATATCTCCTTTTTTTACGCCAGAGTTCGCGATCAGACAATGACGCACACGCAGAAGATACTCCCCCACAATATGAAGGTCATGTCGCAACAGCAGATCATAATTTTGGTGAATGCTGCCCGCCAATGAATTTTCGATCGGAGCCAGCGCCGCATCACTTTTTCCAGATACCACAGAATCGAACATCACATCGAATGATTCGCATGGGAGAGTTTCCACGTCACCAAAATAATTGAAGACTGCCTGCTCACTATACGCGCCGGGTTCACCCTGGAAGGATACTTTCATAATGTCTCCTGAAAATCCATCGAAGGTCAAAAGTCGAAAGTCTAGCGACCTTTGACCTTCGACTATTGACTATTGTTTTTCAGCCCACGCCACAATTTTCCTGAACCCCGCTTCCACATCTTTATCGGAAGCAGCTATGGTCATGCGGATGAAGCCTTCACCCTGCTCACCAAATGCCGAGCCGGGGACGAGTCCTACGCCTTCTTCATCCAGAATCCGCTCGCACATTTCGACAGAAGACATATTCAATGCACGCAGGTCAAGGAAGAAATAGAACGCGCCTTGCGGAGGAATCACTTTTACACTATCGCTTTCCAATTCTCTGGCTATACGCAAAACCAAGTCACGGCGGCGGGAATAGGCGGCGCGCATTTCAGCAGTGACCTCCTGAATGGAAGGTTCGGTCAATGCAAAGGTGGCGGCTTTTTGAATGAAGGGAGCTACACAGGTAATGGAGTTCTGCCCTGCTTTCAGGGCGTGTTCGATCACACGTTGCGGTGCAGCGAGAAAACCCACCCGCCACCCCGTCATGGCATAGGATTTGGAGAGGCTGTTGACAAGGATGGTCCTATTTTTTGCGTCTTCGAATGCGCCTGCAGAGGTTGGTTTCTCTTCATAATATAAACTTCCGTACACCTCGTCACTGACGATCCACAAATTGTGTTTGGCGGCGAAGTCTTGCAGGTTTTGCAGGTACTCACGTGAAGGGAACGCGCCTGTCGGGTTGGAGGGATAATTCAAGACGATGACGCGGGTTTTGGGAGTCAATGCTTTCAGCCATGAGTCGAATAATGGGATGAACCCGTTTTCGGCGGGGGCAGGGACGCGAATCACATTTCCGCGCAGCATGATCGCCATGTTGGAATGAGTCGCCCACGAGGGGTCGGGAATCAGAACGTCATCGCCCGGTGTAAGGATGGATTGCATGGCAAGGTAATAAGCGTGGATGCCGCCATGTGTAATGAGGATTTCGGTATCGGGGTCATAGGTGACGCCTTCATCGCGGAGCAGTTTTTTTGCGACGGCTGTTCGCAAGTCTGGGAAACCGCGCGAGGGACCGTAATGTGTGAGACCCGTTTGCATGGCGTTGAGCGCCGCATCCACCACCGCAGATGGAGTGCCAAAATCAGGGTCGCCAACCTGCAAGCCGACGATGTTCCTTCCGCTGGCTTTGAGCGCAAGAATGCGGTCTGCCATGGCAACCGTGGCAGATTGACGGATCAACTCGAATTGTGTATTGAGGTTTAACATGGGCGGGAGTGTATCAAAGAAATAAAAATCCCGTCAATCAATTTGACGGGATTTGATTTACTTACTCTACAAAAGCTTTTTCAGTTTCGGGAATATCCGTTTTACTTTTGACAGGCAGAAGGAATGTGAAGGTGCTCCCCAGCCCTTCGTTGCTTTCCGCCCAGATGCGCCCGCCGTGCATTTCGACCATGACCTTTGCCACGGACAAGCCCAACCCCATGCCGCCATGCCGCCGCGTGAGATGAGATTCGACCTGATAAAAACGGTCAAAGACGCGCGGAAGGTCGCTGGCGGGAATGCCCACGCCGTTATCCTGTACGGAGATTTGCACATAATCAGACTGCTTCTCGCCGCGAACGATCACCTGTCCATTCTCATTTGTAAAAGTCAGCGCATTTTTGACAAGATTGCTCAAGACGATGGCGATCTTGCCGCTATCAACATCCACCCACAAGTCATTACCCTGCGGAGTCTCCTTTTTGATGGCAATACCTTTTTTACGCGCCATGTCATGAAACGACGATGTCACATCTTCGATAATGCGTGAGACAGATACGTTTCGGGGACGCACAAGCGCCCTGCCGGTTTGATGGTTATCCACGCTTGTCAGACTTTCGATAATATCCTTCAGGCGCGACGAATTGCGGATGATCGAATCCACCTGTTCATTGTATTCGTTCCCAAGCAATTCCTTCAAGAAGGTAGCATGACCAAGGATCAGCCCCAGTGGAGTGCGGAGTTCGTGTGAGGTGATGGCTATGAATTCATTCTTCAGGCGATCCAATTCACGCGCTTCATCCTGTGAGGAAAGGACGCTCTTCTCCAACATTTCATTCTGCAGAGCAGTTGCCGCCAAGGCTGCCAGAGATTCCAAGACAAGAATATCCCCGCCAGAATATTTTTCCTTTTTATTGAAAACCTCAAAGATCCCCACTGGTTTACCATGCACGATGAGCGGCACAGCCAAAACGGACTTGGTGGTAAAGTCAGCCAACTCGTCTATTTTTTTGTAATGGCGTTTATCTTTTGAAACATCGTCGAAGACCAGCGGTTTGACATTCAAAAAGACCCATCCGGCGACACTTCCGCTTAGGGGGACGCGGGCAGAACGGATGGCATCGCGGTGAAACCACGGCACATAGCGGAAGTAAAATTCCTGAGCCGCTTCATCATATTCCAATAGAGAGGCGCTCTCGCTCTCTGTTAATTCGGCTGCAGCGGAGAGAAGGGACTGTAAATAGGTCTCGATCTCCACCTGATAACCGAGCCCACGCGAGACTTCTAAAAGACGTTCAAGGGTTTTCAGCGAA
>VGOX01000212.1 GCA_016875755.1 Chloroflexota bacterium | reverse complement strand
GCGCTAATCAATGCGGGTTGTTGGTGTTTGGTGTTTTTTCTGAACATGCGTTGATTGTATTAAATTTTTTCGGTTTTGACGAGGGTTGCTACCCTTTTTGCAGTGGAGTCATAAAAATCCTTATATAGATCCTTGGAATTAATGGCGACCAACAAATCTCAATCTCTTTCCAAATTAGTCGGCTTCAACCATTACCCCGTCAAACGGAGAGACCCATCCATGTAGGATGGGTCTCTCCGTTTTGCGTTCATCCGCCTGTTTATTTCTGCGGGGTTTCAGCGGGCGTTTCAGCAGGGATCATCTGCGGCGGGATTTCTTCCACAGGCGGCGCGTCCTGCGCCGTATTCTGCGGGTTGTTCTTCTTCTGCTGTTTTTGCCTTAACTTCTCATCTTTTTTTCGTTTCTTATCCAGTTCTTTTTTACGCTTCTCATATTGATAATTTACTTTGACCAATTTAACATCCTTTCTGGGGAAGAGTTGAGGTTAGTCATTATAGCCCGAAAAAAAGCCGCACCCATGATGGATGCGGCGAATTGTTTTTATTCCTTTAGCGCGGAAGTTTCGTCAACCGCAGCATGAGGGCGGTGGCGGGGTCGATCAACGCCTTGCCCATCGGGTCTTGTGAAAGGACCTTGAAGCCGCCTTCCCCGAAGTGCAGTCCGCTCGGGGTGAGCATATTCAAACGGACGTTGCCATTTGTCGGCGGGGCAGGACGCGCCTTGTCCCACGGACCGATCTTCTCGGCGACCATTTGTCCCGCTTTGAGCAGCGCGCCGATCTCCGCATCGAGCGAATTGTCAGGGTGCTGCCAGATGGTGGCGGCTCCAGTGAAGTTGACATAGTAGGCGTTGAAATCGGTGTAGGCCGCGACAATATCCGCGCCTTTTTCCATGCCGACTTCGATCACCACGCCATAGGTGATCTTGGCTTTGTCCGCGGGCGGGTTGACGCCCAGCGAACGTAAAAAGTGCCACGCTTGCAAATAATGGCGTGACTCAAGATTCGGCATCGTGGTAATTTTTTGCAGGGTTGCAATGGCGGAATTTTTATCTTTCTTATCGAGCTGGGTGCGTGCTTCAACGAACAAATTCCAGGGTTCGCCTGTTTTGTCATCCCCTTCGGGCCACATTGACATGGGCATATCGCCGAACAACGTGTCACGCAGGGTAGGTTTGGGGTCTTCCTTTTTCTTGAACAAATTGAACATGGGTTTCCTCGCTTTGATTTGAAATAACGCCGCCGATTGTAAACAGGATGCCTCTTTCCCGCTATTAAAATCCCATCACCCACTGGTACTAATAAATCTGGACAAAAAAACAGCCGTCCCTGATTAAAGAAACGGCTGCTTTACTAATCGCTAAAAGCTAATTACTAAACGCTGTTCTAATCCAACTTGCCTGTGATCATCGCCAGTTTCACTTCGCCAATTGCCTTGGTGATCTTGATCTCACGCGGACAGGCTTCGGTGCAGTTGTACGCCGTATGGCAGCGCGCCACGCCATCGGTCTCGGCGAGGATTTGCAGGCGTTCGCCAGCGGCTTCGTCGCGGCTGTCGAAGATGAAGCGGTGTGCGGTCACGATCGCGGCGGGACCATAATACTCACCATTCGCCCAATACGACGGGCAGGAGGTGGTGCAGGCGGCGCACAAAATACACTTGGTGCTTTCGTCGAAACGCGCGCGGTCTTCGGGACTTTGCAGGCGTTCACGTCCGCCTTCGGGCAGGGGGCTGTCGTTGATGAAATAGGGCAGCACCTTCTTGTAGTTATCGAAGAACGGCTCCATGTCCACGATCAGGTCTTTGGCGACCTTCAAGCCGAGCAAAGGCTCCACGGTGATGGTCGCGCCAATGTCTCGGATCAAGACCTTGCACGCCAGCATGTTGCGCCCGTTGATGCGCATCGCATCCGAACCGCACACGCCGTGCGCGCACGAACGGCGGAAGGAGAGCGTGCCATCCTCCTTGCCTTTGATGAACTCGAGCACATCCAACACGCGGTCGTTCTCGTCGGCTTCCACTTTATAGGTCACGTAGTTGCCGCGCTGGTCTTTCTCGGGGTTGTATCTAAAGATTTTGACTGTGACTTCCATAAAATCTCCTCATGTCGTTGCGAGGAGGGTGATCTTACCGACGAAGCAACCTCCACTCATCAGGAGATTGCTTCGGGCAAAGAACGCCCTCGCAATGACATATCAATAAACTCTCGCCTTGGGCTGGTGTTTGGTAATGACAACGGGCTTGTAACTGATCTCAAGCTTGCCGTTCTTCTGCGTGATCAAGGTGTGCTTCAACCAATTGGCATCGTCGCGGTCGGGGTAATCTTCACGCGAATGTCCGCCGCGGCTTTCCTTGCGGTTCAACGCGCTCACAGCGACCACTTCCGCAATATCAAGCAGGTTGCCAAGTTCCCACGCATTCAGCAATTCGGTATTGAAGATCTTGCCCGTATCGGTCACGCCCACGTTCTTGAAGCGTTCCTTCAATTCGCGCACCTTCTCCAACGCGGACTGCATGTCCTTTTCATTACGATAGATGCCGACGTCTGCAAACATGACCTTCTTCATTTCATTGGAGATGTCGAACGCATTTTCCTTACCCGACCCGTTGCGCAGCGCCTCCAAAACGGACTTTGCGCCTGCTCCTGCTTCCTGTGGCAGATTCTCAAAGTCGGCTGTTTTCGCGTACTCGGCTGCCTTGAGTCCTGCATGCTTACCGAACACCACCAAGTCGAGCAGGGAGTTCGTCCCCAAACGATTCGCGCCGTGGACGGATACACACGCACATTCACCCGCCGCAAACAAACCAGGGAGAGTTGTGCCTTTATCGTCCACAACCACTTCGCCGTATTTATTGGTCGGGATGCCGCCCATGGTGTAATGCGCCGTCGGCTGGATGGGCATCACCTGTGTGACTGGGTCCACTCCAAGATAGACACGGCAGAAATCCACAATGTCAGGGATCTTCTGCATCACCGTTTCGCCTGTGATGGTGTACGGCGTGCCATCGGGGTTGGTACGCCCATCGATTGCCGCAAACTTGTTCACGCTTTCAGGGCGGATGTCGAGATAGACGTAGTTCGAGCCGTTGATGCCGCGGCCTTCTTTAATTTCAGTGTAGATCGCGCGCGAGACTACGTCACGAGAGGCAAGGTCTTTCACGGTCGGCGCATACTTTGGCATGAAGCGCTCGCCATTGCCATTAAGCAGAATGCCGCCTTCGCCGCGCACGCCTTCGGTGATGAGAATACCGAGTTTGTAAATACCCGTCGGGTGGAATTGGAAGAATTCCATATCCTCCAACGGAATGCCGTGACGGAGCAGGATCGCCGCGCCATCACCCGTGTAGGCATACGCATTCGAAGTGACATCGAAGATACGTCCATGCCCGCCTGTGGCAAACACAACCGATTTGGCATGGATGGTGTGCAGTTCGCCTGTTGCCAGTTCCACTGCTACAACACCAGCCGCCTTGCCATTGACCATGATGAAATCAAGCACTTGATATTCATCAAAGAAATTGACCTTGTTCTTTAAGCACTGCTGGTACAAGGTTTGCAGGATCATGTGTCCCGTGCGGTCGGCGGCGTGTGCCGCGCGGCGGACGGGTTTGCCCGTTTCGTTGTTGGTATGTCCGCCAAACGGACGCTGGGAAATTTTGCCTTCGGGCGTGCGGTCGAAGGGCAAGCCCATGTGTTCGAGTTCGAGCACGGCGTCGATGGCTTCATTGGTCATGAATTCGATGGCGTCCTGGTCGCCGAGATAATCGGAACCTTTGACGGTATCGTACATGTGCCATTCGGGGCGGTCTTCTTCGTAGTTGCCCAGCGCGGCAGAGATGCCGCCCTGCGCCGCGCCCGTATGTGAGCGGGTGGGATATAACTTGCTGATGACGGCTGTCTTCGCAGTGCGTGAGGCATACAAGCCAGCCATCAGACCCGCACCGCCTGCCCCCACCACCACCACATCAAATTGATGAACGTTTGCCATGAATTACTCCTGAAAAATACTGACGATAGACGCTTGACAATGGACGATAGACCACATCATCGTCCATTGTCAAGCGTCAATTTATGCTGTCCAGATGATCCACAAGCCCATGAAACCGACCGAGACCATCATGATGATGCTCAAGAAACGCACGAACTTGCGCCCGCGTTCGCCCGCGATGTAATCATCCGCAATGACGACCAGTCCATGCACGCCGTGTGCCGTGGCGACTAAGAGCAAAGCGCTGGCGGTCAGTTTCCAGAACGGGTTGGACCACAGGTCGAGATCGGGAACATCGGTGCTTTGCACGTGATACACGTTCGGCATGAATGCCCAGCGCATTACATCTGCAAAGTTCATTTGTTCGCGGGCTCCCATGATCAAGGCGCCGATCAAACCCACAAGGATCAGACCATATATGGCTAAGGCAGAGAGGCGGGTGAAGATCCACATGATGGCTTCAAAGTTCGTCAATCCGCGTTGTTTGATGGAAAGTTGTCGTGATTTTGTCGCCATGTCAGCCTCCAAACGCCGTATTGAGAATGATGAAGACCGAAATGCTAAAGAGCGGAATAAAGACCGCCCACTCGATCCAGATGGCTTCGGTTTGGAAATCGAGCAGCTTGGGCCACAGGTCTAAAATGGTGATGCGCAAGCCATTAATGGCATGGAACAACACACAAAAGAAAATGAAGATCTGGAACGCCCAGTTCTGGTAAATACCGTTCAACAATCCCCCGAACCCGCCGCCGACGTATGACGCCAAAATATGCACGGTGATGAAGATCCCCATGCCCAGACCGCCGATGCGATGCAGGATATACGTCAGATAGCCTGCCGGCCCTTTGTAACGCAACCCCGCCGAAAGGCTGACATCTCGTTTCAAGCCCATCTATGCCTCCGTAACAGTTTTTAGGAAGATTCCCCGAAGATCTCACCCGATGGATTTTTCATGCGGAGACTATTTTACTCTTTAACCTCTGAAACCGCTAAATTAAGTGAAATCGTAACTGCTCAGGCATAAAAAATATGTAATACTAATCAATACCATCGCCAATTAGGCGGTAGAAACTGGTTCAAAAGCGGGATGAACCATGCCCAAACGGGCAATTTGCTCGAAAATCTCAGCCAA
>VGOX01000211.1 GCA_016875755.1 Chloroflexota bacterium | reverse complement strand
CGGGTTGTTGGTGTTTGGTGTTTTTTCTGAACATGCGTTGATTGTATTAAATTTTTTCGGTTTTGACGAGGGTTGCTACCCTTTTTGCAGTGGAGTCATAAATATATTTATTCAGCCAGTGACGAGTTACAAGTTAAAGTATGGGACATTGAATCAAAAAAACAGAAAAAATCAATCGATTTATCTTACTTAATAGAAAAACCATCAGTGGGTAATACTTCTTTAGAAGAAGTCATGTTATACATAAAAAATTTAAAAATCTCGCCAAATGGGCGCTTTCTTGCCTTGGTATGTTCTATACCGAGTGAACACAGTGTTTTTATTCTTTGGGACATAGAAAATAAAAAATCCTTGCTTAATTTAGAATGTGCATCTGAAGCCTGCATATCTTTTTCAAATGACAGCAAACTCTTAGTCATTGCGGGCGCAAACAAAGAAATACAAATATACAATTTAGACAAACCAACCATCAATCTATCTTGGAAAAGTAATCATTACATCCCTCATCAAAAAGATTTATTCCTTAAACTGAGCTACAGTTGTGTTTGCTTTTCAGAAAACGGGCAATACCTAGTGTATGGTTCAGTAGAGGGCGATGTTTTTGTCTGGAATTCTTCAAATGGGAAATTAATTAGAACTGATGTCATAAAAAAAGAGTTGTCAGACTTCGAAAGAACATACCGTAATAATCAATTTAGTATAAGAGCTGTTTATTTTCTCTCTAAAAATGAGGTGTATTTACAATCAACCAACGGAGATAATTATAAATTAAACATTACTACAGGCGAGTATGGTGTATTAGATTTGGGTATAGCATATTCATTGGGTGAAATTGTTAGTTCACTTAAAGCGACTTATTTTGCATACTTGAAAAATGATAAAGTTCGAATTTTGAATCTTAGAAAAAAAGTGGACACAAATCACTTAATTGAGCATATAAATGGGATAAATTGTATTCAGTTTTCTACTGATGAGACATTGCTAGCTACTGGCGGAGAAGATGGGTTAATTAAAGTTCTAAAAATTTAGTGCCGGCACAAAAAAGAATGGTGGTAAAACACTTAAAACTCACAAACGGCCCAAAACTCATTGAAAATCCCCCCAAACCATGCCATAATTTTAGTAGAGTAGCCCGCGTTACGGAAAGGAGTGAGTGCCATGTCCGTGATCACGATCTCGCGAGAATTCGGCAGTGAAGGGGATACCATCGCCCAAAAAACCGCCAAAGCCCTCGGCTATCACTTTGTAGATAAACACTTCATCGGGGACATCCTCGCCCAATACGGCTACGTGGAATTCGACAAGGCATACCAAACCCTGCCCACTTTCTGGGAGCGCTTCGATGCCCAACGTAACAAACAACGTGACGTGATGGTCAGGATGCTCAATCAGGTCATCCAAGCTGTCGCCCACCACGGCGATGTGGTCATTCTGGGACGCAGCGGTTTCGAAGTGCTGAGCGGTTTTGCCGACGTACTGCACGTGCGGCTGCAAGCTCCCTTTGCCGTGCGGGTCGGGCGCGTGATGGAGAGCCAGAACCTGACCTTCGATCAGGCAGATGCGCTCGTCCGCGAGAGCGACAAAGTGCGGCTGGCGTTCGTGGAGGAATTCTACAAAGTTCCGTGGGGCGCGATCAACGCCTTCGACCTCGTCATCAACACAGACAAAATCGCCCCCACTCTCGCCGTCGACTGGATCCTCGACGCAGTCAACTCACACAAATTCGAGCCAATTACAGACAAATCCACCGCCGCCATAGAAGTAGACCGCATCCTCGCGGACGCGGTCTCAGACGAACTCGGCTGCCATAAGAGCCATAGATTGGTGACAGCGTAAGCTGGCGTTTCTTAATCCTTCAAGATCTGCTCCAGCGCGTTTACGAAAACCGCATACGGCTGTGCGCCGACAATCGCATAACGATCATTGATGACATAGGTCGGCACACCCGTCACACCGATGCGTTGCGCCAAAGTCACCTGCTCTGCCACCTTGGATGTAAAAGCCCCGCCTCCCACGACCTTTTGCATGTCCTCTGCATCCAAACCGACTTCCTCCGCTGCGGTACGGAGCACATCCCACGCGCTGATGTCCTGTCCTTCGCCATACACCTTGCGAAAAACCACCTTGTGAAATTCAATTCCCTTGCCGTGTTCGTTTGCATACTCGGTCGCTTCGTGCGCCAGACGCGTGTTGTAAATGCGGTCTGGAGAGTTGAAGTCCATGCCATATTGGGCAGCCATGCTTTGCAGGCGTTCGTCTGCGCCGCTGGCACGCGCACGCAGAATGTAATCAGGCAGGTCCATGCCTTCGGGCGGAGTGTCAGGCCGCAAATAATACGGACGCCACTCCACTTCCACGTTGTATTCCGCTTTCAGTAAGTCAACCACACCCTGGCCGACATAGCACCAAGGTCAGATGTAATCAGAGAAAATGGTCAGTTTGAAATCCATTGATAGTCCTTTTTTGTTAGCTGTTAGCTACAGACAGTCAATGGAGGGGCATTCTTACTAACATACTATGTCATTGCCTGTACCGCCGTTCGCTACGCGAAGACGCAGTGCGCAGGCACGCGTGCGGGGAGCGATCTTGCTTTTTGCGACGAAGCAATCCCCAAGCTATAGGAGATTGCTTCGCCCTGTCGGGCTCGCAATGACATATCTAATCATAATAATAAGGTGAGCAGTAATATTCTTCGCCCGAAGGGGCAACAGCCATGATGGGCCAATCCCTGTCAACGATCTTGAACACATCGATCTCATCTTCCACAGAAGCGAGGGCCTTGTCCGCGTTGAGGCGGGCAAAATGGAAGGATTGCCACATCGGTTCACTCTCGTTCTGTTCACGGGTGTGACGGATGCATGCCAGAGCGGCAGCAACTTTTTCATGGAGGGGATCAGGCAAGGTCGGGGAGTGAAGCGCCTCCACCAGTGTGGGGATGGCATCATCGGAGAGTTGGATGAAGTATTGCGAATCCAGATCTTCGGAGGCTTGTCCATTGATCTCACGCTGAATATTTTGCTTCACGATGAATGCATCCACATTCAGGATGGGTAGTGAGATGGCAAAGCCAAGCGAGGCAATGAGCATGGCAAACGCGAACATGCGCTCCTTGCGCAGAATTTCAAGCACGATGGTGGCGACGAGCAGCAGTCCGATCCACACGAGGAAGACGTGTGTGTACGTGCGCAGGCGCGAGAAGCCATACACCGCCTCATACAAACCGAGACGCTGATACGCCGACACAAGCATTACCAACAGGAGGGCGACCAAACCAATGCCCATGCCCGAATAGATTTTTCGCTGTGTTTCGGTTTCGCGCTTGGTGACTCCGCTCAGCGTGAGCAGCATCATCAAAGCAAAGAACGCCACGGTGACGAGTTCGCCAAATCCGCGGCGGGCGTATTCGGCGTAGGTGTAGCCTTCCACGTTGATGTTGGTCGTGCCGCCAAAAAAGTATTGGAATTGCACCAGGACAAATGCAGCAAAGAGAACGAGCACACTGCCCAGCACGATGGTCGATTCGGTGAAGCCGAGGAAGGGCGGGATGAGCGGTTTTTCTTCGCCGACCAGTTTTTCATCTTTGGAGGAAGCCGAGGCGTACAGGACCACGCCCGCCAACGCATACCCGATCACGAGAATGTAAACAAAGCGAAAGATGTAATCGGGCAAGTCTTCGAGTTTGAAGAGTTTGATGAACTCATCCAAACGCTGACCGAAAACCACGTCTGCCGAGGCGAGCAGGGAGGCAAAGATGGCGACGATCGGTAAGGCGATCACGATGCCGCGCACAATGGGCATGAAATTGAAGCGCGGCGGTTTCACGCCCGCTTCTGTCTGTAATTTGCGCACCTCCGCTGTGAAGGTGATCGGGCGGACGACCATGTTCGCGACAAGGGTCGCAAATTTGGTGATGTAATCGGCAAGCGAATATTGCATCCAGCGTCCGCCGAGATAGGTGACGGCGAGGATGGTCAACGTAAGCATGGTAAAGGTGTAGGCGAGGAAAGTCGTCATCGACTCGGCGCGCAGGAATGTCACAGCGGCGAAAAAGATGAAGAGCGGCAGAAGGAAAAGGGAGGAACGATGCGGGCGCAGCCCGTCGCTCAGCAAGAGATAAAAGACAGCGATCAGGGCGGCCGTCCAGAAAATGGCGAAATTGACGCCGAGGTTTTGCTCCCAGAAAAGAAGGTCGAAGAGCCAGCCGAGGGCGAGAACGATGAGCCAGAGTTTGTTGGGGTTGTTTTTCATAGGTTGCTCCAATTTCTTTTGTACCACAAAGGAGTGGCCGAGGGAAAGGATAGCCCCGTAAGGCTCGCGGAGTCTCTCAAAAGGTGTCAGATTCTTGAAAAAAGTATGCGATTTCGGCTATCCCCGCTTTTTAAATGATTACAGTTTTGTGAGAATCAAAATTCAGGCTATTGACATCCGATTTATTCTGTGACATACTTTCTGCATCGTTCCGGGGGCAAACAAATTGAATTCGCCATCCTAATGAAAGGAGGAGGTGATGTCTAACATGGATAGTAGTAATAAACCCAGCGCTGTGGCATCCCTCCTCAAGTAAGTCAGGAAGCCACAGCGCCCCACGAAAGTCCACCCGCAAGGGTGGGCTTTCTGGTTTAAAGATGTAAATGTAGGGGCGACTCGCGAGTCGCCCCTACATCAAATTAATAGAACCCAACGGAAGAATCAACCGAACGCGCATACTCGTCAATGCCCCCACGCACGTTGAAGGTATTTTTATAGCCTTGCTGCGCCAGCCACATGGTCACCTGCGCGCTGCGGCTGCCATGATGACAGATCACATACACGGGAGTTTCCTGCGAGCGGACTGCCTCAGACAGGGCATTCGGGCCCTCGGAGGAAAGGCGGCTCACTGGCGTAACCTCGAGCCTGCTGTCTTCGATCTTGGCATAATCCAACTCTGACAGTTCGCGCACGTCCAGCAGGATGAATTTTTCTTCGGTCTTCAGCTTTTCTGATAATTCAGTAACGGTAATTTCGGGAAACATGGTTGAGTCCTCTGCAAGAAGCCGTTCATTAATAGCCAAAACTTGGGCTGAAAACCAGCCGGGAGCGTAGCCAGCGCGCCGAAAAAACGAAAAAAGAAACCACGGCGGCG
>VGOX01000210.1 GCA_016875755.1 Chloroflexota bacterium | reverse complement strand
CTTCTTTCTATGCAATTGTTCAAGGACGTTCAGATAGTCCTGCAAACTTTTTTCGAATTCTCTGGCGTTTTCGTTATCCACCGACCCCCATAATTCCAGTTGACCTTCGGTGAGGGCAATGATCGTGCCTGAATAGTTTTCCGCCATTTCCAGCAGTTTCTTGCGCTCGGCAACATCACGTTGCAGGGCAACCTGACTGTCACTGAAAAAGGTGTCGTCGAATTCGTCCAGCACGCGCAATTCGGTGTCGGTGACAACCTCGGGTGTATTGCCCGAGCCGATCTGCATGGCGATCGCGCCGACGTTGATGACATAATATTGAAGGGCTTCGTGTCGATTGGGGACGATCTGCGAACCGTCCGCGGCGATTAAAGTGACTTGAATAACAGAATCAGGCACGGGGTGGGAGGAAGCGAGGTTTTCTGTCCGTGGCACGGCGCAACGGAGGTTTGAATCTGCTTCTTTGGCAGTTTCCACTTTGGAGCGTAATGAATCCAGCTCAGAATCGAAAGAAGAAAGGAGATTCCGCGCGAGTTCCTGCGCTTCTTCCTTCTTCTTGCGCCTTTCCAAGGCGCTTGCTCCGATCTCTTTTATCCGTTCGTAGGCTTGCTGATAGTTAATAGGCATAGAACATTTGTGCAAGATTGTAGCCTGTAACCTGCCAAAATTCAAGTGAAGAGCGGGAACTTTTTTTTAACGGAAGCGTCATTATGGTGCATATAATGCCCACGTTCAAAAATTGCGCATCCCGCTTTCTAAAAAAGCGCAATTTGTGACCGCGCTGGGTATAATTAATATGAACAAGGAGATTACTATCATGCGTACGAAATATTTTGCTTTTGCAGTTTTGGCGGTTCTGGCTCTTGTGTTGAGCGCCTGCGGACCGACCACCATTAATCAGGCAGCGCCTGAGAATTTACGCACCGTAAATGTGAGCGGGCTTGGTGTGGTGTACATCACCCCCAATATTGCCTACATCAACGTGGGTGTGAATACCCAGCGCGAGAACGCCTCGGAAGTCGTGGCTGTGAACAAATCCCAGACGACCGCAGTGATCGAAGCCATTAGAGATTTTGGCGTGGATGCGAAGGATATCCGCACGACCAACTTTAGCATCTGGTCGAACCCGCAGTATGATGAGTTTGGCACAGTCAAGGGAACCACGTATTCGGTGGATAACACCGTCAATGTGACTGTGCGTGATCTCGATAGGTTGGGCGACCTGCTCGATGCTGCCATTACGGCTGGCGCGAACAGCATCTACAGCATTCAGTTCGATGTGGAAGATAAGACCCAGGCCAACGAAGATGCCCGTGCCAAGGCAGTGGAAGCTGCGATGAATCAGGCACAGGGGCTGGCAGAAGCTGCTGGCTTGAGCCTCGGCGACATTCAGAACATCATCACCTACGAAAGCAGCCCAATGCCCTATGATGACGGTTACTATGGCAAGGGCGGCGGCGGTGCAGAATCCGCCAACAGCGCGGTGCCGATCCAGCCTGGTCAACTGGCGATCAGTGTCACCGTCAACCTGACCTACATCATCAAATAAATATCACAGTTTTACACCCATTCAACCTCCCCAAAATAAGACAGAAATACCGTCTCATTTTGGGGAGGTGTCGCATTAGCGACAGAGGGGGCGGTTATAATCCCATCATTCTCACTCAAGGAGTTACGACATGTTAAAAGTCGGTTATATCGGTCTTGGTTTGATGGGCAAATCGATTGCGCGGAATATCATGAAAGCGGGATTTCCCGTCGTCGTCCACAACCGCTCACAGGCGGCGGTGGCTGAACTCGTGGCAGAAGGAGCGGCATCCGCCTCTTCCCCCGCCGAAGTTGCCCGCCAGGTGGACATTGTTTTCACCAACCTGCCTGATTCTCCCGATGTGGAAAAAGTGACCCTCGGCGAAAACGGCATCCTCGCAGGCGCGCAGGCTGGCTTGATCTTCGTGGATAACTCCACCATCAAGCCAGCCTCCGCCCGCATGATCGCGGAGAAGTTAAAAGAAAAAGGCATCCTCGCGCTCGATGCGCCCGTCTCAGGCGGTGACATTGGCGCGAAGAATGGCACGCTCACCATCATGGTCGGCGGCGAAGCAGAAGCGTTGGAGAAGGTCATGCCTGTCTTTCAGGCAATGGGCAAAAGCGTCACCCACGTCGGCGAGGCAGGCGCGGGTCAGGTAGCCAAAGCCGCCAACCAGATCATGGTCGCCGCGCAAATGGTGGCGATGGGCGAGCTGCTCGTCTTTGCAAAGAAGGCAGGCGTAGACCCGCGCAAAGTGGTGGATGCCATCAAAGGCGGCGCGGCGCAGTGCTGGAGTCTCGACGTCAAGCCGCCGCGTTTGTTCGAGGGCAACCGCTCACCGGGCTTCAAGGCGCACATGCAGTTGAAAGATATGCTGATCGTGCTCGAAACTGCCAAGGAATATGAAATTCCCATTTCAGCGACGAAGGAAAACACAATGTATTTCCGCTCGATGATCGAGCAGGGCATGGGCGAGTTTGATAATTCCGCGGTGGTGGGCATTATTGAGAAATTAGCGGGTGTGGAAATCATCTGAACTTTGAACCTTCAAACCTGCCAACCTTATGACTTTACAACTGGGCTCCCCCGTCCCCGATTTTGAATTGACCGATATTCACGGCAAAACGCATCGTCTCTCCGACTATCGTGGACGCATTGTCATTGTCAATTTTTGGTCGTATGAATGTCCGCATTCCGAGCGGATAGATAAAGCCATCCTCGCCATGTTCGTACAACACATGCACCGCGCTGCGGATGCAGTGCAGGTGTGGCAGGATGACGTGTCCATGCTGACGATTGCCTCGAACCTTAACGAAACTGCCGAGGCGGTGAAAACTGTCTCCGAAGCACGCCGCCTGCCAAACGTCCTGATGGATGCGAATTGCCGTGTGGCGAATCTCTTCGAGGCGCAGACCACTCCGCATGTGTTCGTCATCGATCGGGAAGGCATCCTGCGGTATCGCGGCGCGGTGGATGATGTCACCTTTCGCCAGCGGACACCATCCCGCTTCTTTCTGAACGAGGCGGTTGAGTCGCTGCTTGCCGGGCAGTTCCCCACGCTGACAGAATCTCCCGCCTACGGCTGTACCATTGTGCGCGAAATTTGATAGAATCAAACCGTGATCGAAACAAAACAGGTCGTCAACTTTCTGGATAAGATCCACCTCTTCAATGGCTTGAAGGAGGCGGATCTGTCAGGCATTGCCGCGCAACTCGAAGAGCGGCGCCTGCCCGCCGATACGCTCATCTTCGAACGCGGTTCAAAACCTGACGGCTTTTATATGATCTTCAAAGGCAAGGTGAAGGTCACACGCCCCAGCGATAAAGGCGAAGATATTCTGGCATGGCTGATCACCGGGGATTATTTCGGCGAAGAGGCATTGTTCGAGAATCGCAATCGTTCCGCCTCCATCCGCACCGTGGAAGATACAACCATCCTCTTTTTATCACGCGAAGATTTCGATGCGTTGATAAAAAGGTACAGCAAACTGGAACCCAATTTTCAGGTTGCCATCAAAAGCCGCAAACTGGCGCGAGCCACAAGGTTCAAGTGGCTTGGAACCAATGAAGTGGTGTATTTCATTGCCCGCAGGCACAAGATCCGCCTGTATCAGGTTTTACTTGCGCCTTTCTTCTCGCTGATCATTCCCATTTTGCTTTTTGCGTGGGCGATACTCTCGGGAGCGACCACGCCTGTTGCGGTCGGAGTTATTTTGACCGTGGCGATCATCCTCTGGGCGGTTTGGGTGGCAATTGACTGGAGCAATGATTATTACATCGTCACCAACCAACGCGTGGTGTGGGTGGAGCGTGTCATCGGCATTTACGACAGCCGTCAGGAAGCGCCGTTAACCACCCTGCTTTCCGTCGGCGTGGAAACGGATGTGATCGGGCGCGCGCTGGATTACGGCCACATCTCCGTCCGTACCTTCGTCGGGAATATCCGTTTTGAATACGTCGATCACCCCGATCAGGCAGGCGAACTGATTCGCGAGTTGTGGGAACGCTCGAAGTCAAAAGGCACGCAGGCACAGAAAGATGCAATGAAGAATGCCATCCGCGCCAAGTTGGGGCTTCCCATCGTCAAAGCGCCCGATGAGCCGCTCCCGCCAATCGTGCCCGAAGACAAGAATATCAACAAGAAAGGGCTGCTGTGGATCGTACTCAGCAATCTTTTCAAACTCCGTACCGAAGACGGCGGGACGGTGATCTATCACAAACATTGGATCGTACTCTTGCAGAAGGTGGCGCGTCCGTTGATCTTCTTCTTTATCCTGCTGGGGCTGATGATCTCCCGCGCCTGGAACCTTGCCCAAGACCCCAATAACGCCCTCTTCGAGCGATTGGAAACAGGCGGATTTCGTCCTGATACGATCTTCGTTACCATACCTTTGCTCATGCTGCCCTTCATCGGCTGGATGGTGTGGGAATACATCGACTGGAACAACGACATCTTCAAGGTCACCCCAGACGAGATCATGGATATTGACAAAAAGCCGCTAGGGAATGAAGAACGCCGAGCCGCGCAGATCGAGAACATCCTCAGCACGGAATATAAACGCGTCGGACTCTTGGGATACCTGTTCAATTATGGAACAGTGTTCATCTCTGTGGGCGGGACCAAACTCTCATTTCAAGACGTGCTCGACCCCGCAGGCGTGCAGGCAGATATCAACCGCCGCCGCATGGCACGCATTGCCAAAAAGAACGACGAGTCTGCCAATGTAGAACGGGAACGCATGGCGGTCTGGCTGGCGGCCTATCACCAAAATGCAAGCGAATTCACCACCTCACCCAGCCGTACGCACACCGCCGAAGATGACGTGACCCGCCTAACGATGGCCGGTCTGCAAGTGGAGGATGTGGAACTGGACGGTGGCATGGAAGACTATGCTGACGAAATGGGCGACGAATCCGCAATGGATGGCGGCGCGGCAGGCTGAAATTCGTCTGGCACAATCAGATAAAGGAAAATCTCAAGAATGGCATTAAGAAAGATCGTATATTTACCCGAACCTGTGTTACGAAAAAAAGCAAAACCCGTCACACAATTTGACAAGGATTTGCAAACGCTTATTGACGACATGATCGAAACCAT
>VGOX01000209.1 GCA_016875755.1 Chloroflexota bacterium | reverse complement strand
GCAGAGTTTATTTTACCCGAACCTCGTCTACAAAAGTCGAGCCTGTTTGAGTGACTAAATTCTGATGTCCAGTTGTCTCAAATCATTGACACATTCCGCGATGGCGGGCACGTTGTGTACCGCCTGCAACGCGTGGACCGCAAGACCGAGAAGAAATACGGCAACTTGTGGATCGTTCCGACTGGAGGCGGCGAGCCGCGTCAATTCACCTATGGCGACCAATCCGATTCGTCGCCGCGCTGGTCGCCTGATGGCAGCACCATCGCCTTTCTCTCCAGTCGCAATGGCAACGGCAAGCCTTCGCAAATTCATCTCATTCCCTTTGATGGCGGCGAGGCGCGCAAATTGACATCCATTGACGGCGAGATCAACCTTGTGAGTTGGTCACCCGATGGACGCAAACTGCTGTGTACGATCCGAAAGATGGATGCGGAAGCTCTGGAACGCGAAAAGGATGAGCAGAAGAAAAAGCTCGGTGTGGTGGTGCGACATTACAAACGCCTCTTTTACAAAATGGACGGTTACGGCTACCTACCCCACGAGCGGACTCACATCTGGCTGGTGGATACGCGGACAGGCAAAGGCAAGCAGTTGACCGACGGCACCGTCCACGACGAGACCTCACCCACTTTCTCGCCCGATGGCAGGATGATCGCATTCGTCTCCAACCGCACCGATGAACCCGACGCGTACCCAGACTATGATGATATTTTCATCATGCCCGCAGAGGGTGGTGCACCGCGCAAACTCAAAACGCCGATTGGTGGAAAGTCCATGCTTTCATTTTCGCCCGATGGCCAGTGGCTGGCGTATCTCGGCAGCGAAGGCGAGAATTTACATTATCAAAACACCAGTCTGTGGGTGGTGCCAGTGGACGGCTCACAACCTGCCAAGAACCTAACCGAGAAATATGACCTGCACACCACAGCAGATGTCATCACCGATTTCGGCGCGGCAGAGACGGTCCCGCCGGTGTGGTCGAGCGACGGAAAAACCATCTATTTCCAGGCAGCAGTTCACGGGTCCACGGTTTTGAAGCGGATCGACATCGATGGCAAGAATCTGACCGAAGTCATCGGCGAAGGCGGGGCGTTGGGAACCATCTCATTCGACAAATCTCAAAAGCAGGTTGCATATTTTTACGGCAGCATGCACGACACGCCGCAGGTTCACTTGCGTGAGTTGGGCGGCAGTACGGTGCGCTATCTCACACACATCAACCGCGATTATTTTGCTTCGGTGAAGTTGCCCAAGGTGGAAGAGGTTTGGTACAAAGGCGCGGACGGTACCGACCTGCAAAGTTGGATCATGTTCCCGCCCAATTTTAACCCGAACAAAACGTATCCGTCCATCTTGGAAATCCATGGCGGACCGTGGACACAATATGGAAAGTTCTTCATGCATGAATTCAATTACTTCGCCTCGAATGGATACGTGGTGTACTTCACCAATCCACGCGGTGGACGAGGCTACGGTGAAAAACATTCAAAGGCGATCTGGGGTGATTTCGGCGGACCCGACTATGACGACCTGATGAAGTTCGCAGACCTCGTGGCGAAGAAGCCATACATCGATACCAAACGCATGGGCGTGACCGGCGGCTCGTATGGCGGTTTCATGACGCTATGGATCGTCGGGCATACCAACCGTTTCAAAGCGGCGGTGGCGCAGCGCAGTGTCACCAATTGGGTCAGCATGTGGGGCTCGAGCGATTTCAACTGGATATTCCAGTTCTGGGCAAAATCTGGCTCGCCGCAAGAGAGCATGGACAAGCTTTGGAACATGTCGCCGGTGAAATATTTGGGCGAAGCCAAGACGCCTACGCTCATCATCCACAACGAGCATGACCATCGCTGTCCCATCGAGCAGGGCGAGCAAGCCTTCGTGGCGCTCAAACGCGCAGGCGTAGAGACGGAGTTCGTGCGCTTCCCAGAAGAACCGCATGGTCTCTCGCGTGTCGGGAGAACGGACAGGCGCATTGCGCGGCTCAATCACATTTTGCGGTGGATGGATACGTATTTGAAGTAGGGAAAGTTCAGGTGACAGTTACTTTGAAAGTGACTGTCACCTTTATATTTTAATAAACCAATAAGAAGCTTAACGCGAATAACGCGAAAAAGCGAATTTCACGAATGTATTCGCGTCATTCGTCCAATTCGTGTCATTCGCATAAAAGATTAGGTTTGCGCAGCAAAACCTCCGTTTCGCCCACAACCATAATATAATAAGCGCCGTTATCACTCATTACTAAAACGAGGTTTTTATGACCGAACACGTCAGCGTTTCAAAAATTTCAAACTACGTCGGGCAGGACGTCATACTCAAGGGCTGGGTCTACAACCGCACAGACAAGGGCAAGCTCGTCTTTTTGCTCGTGCGCGATGGCTCGGGCTTCATTCAATGCGTCGCCTTCAAAGGCGACCTGTCGCCCGAACTCTTCGAAACTATCTCCAAATTACCGCAGGAATCGTCGATCATTATCACCGGCGCTGTCCGCGAAGATAAGCGCGCGCCCGGTATTCCCGGCGGGTTCGAGGTCGGCATCAAGGACTTGCAGGTCGTCCAAGCCGCCGAAGTGGATTACCCAATGGCGCTCAAAGACCACGGCGTGGATTTCGCGCTGGATAACCGTCACCTGTGGATTCGCATGCAAAGTCAGTGGGCGATCCTGCGCGTGCGCGTGCGAGTCATGTCGGCTGTCCGCGAGTATTTGGATGGTCAGGGTTTCTTCAACCTCGATACGCCCATCCTGACCCCCGCCGCCGCCGAAGGCACTTCCACCCTTTTTGAGACTGAATATTTCGATGAAGGTTCCGCCTTCCTCGCGCAGACAGGTCAACTGTATAACGAGGCGAATATCTTCGCATTCGGAAAAGTCTACTGTTATGGTCCTACCTTCCGCGCGGAAAAATCAAAGACGCGTCGCCACTTAACTGAATTCTGGATGCTCGAACCCGAAATTGCTTTCTGCGACCTCGACCAGTTGATGGACATCGAGGAAGGACTCATCACCCACATCGCGCAATCTGTATTGAAAGATTGCGCCGCCGAGTTGAAATTCCTCGGGCGCGACTTGAGCAAACTGGAAAGTGTTGTCGGTCCGTTCCCACGCATGTCCTATGACGATGCGGCGAAATATCTGATCGAGCTTTACGAAAAAGAGACCGACCCTGAGAAGAAGGAACTGCTCAAGTTCGAATGGGGCATGGACTTCGGCGCTCCGCACGAAACTGAAATCACCAAACTGTACGACAAGCCTGTGTTCGTGTATGGCTACCCGTCTGCGGTGAAGGCGTTTTACATGGAGCCGTGGCCTGGGCGACCCGAGGTCTGCAAGAGTGTGGATCTGCTCGCCCCTGAAGGTTATGGCGAAATCTGCGGCGGCTCCGAACGCATGAGCGACCCTGAGAAATTGCTGGCGCGCATCCGCCATGAAGGTCTGCCTGAAGAAGCTTTCAAGTGGTATCTGGAATTACGTAAGTACGGCTCTGTCCCCCACTCCGGCTTTGGCATGGGCACCGAACGCGTCACCGCCTGGATGTGCGGAATCGAACACATCCGCGAGGCGATCCCCTTCCCACGCACGATCAAGCGAATTTACCCGTAGAAAAACTTTCAGAAAAAAAGAATCAAACATCCCCGTCGAATGAAGCGCGACGGGGTTGTTTGATTAATCCAGCCTACGGGATTACGATCACTTGCCCAACAAAGATCAGGTTTGGATTCGTCAAGCCAGGATTCAGCGCAAGAATCGCCTCGACGGTCACGCCGTATTTGCGGGCAATGGTGCCGATGGAGTCGCCCTGTTTGACAGTGTGTGTGCGGGTGGATGCGGTTGCCTTATTGACGGTGGCGTTATCCACCACAATGGGTTTGGAAATGGTTGGAACGGGGATGGAGAGCTTCGTGCCTTCGGTCAGAATGCTTGGGTTGGCGGCGAGCAATTCATCCACAGTGATCTTGTATTTCTCTGCAACGGAATTGAACGTATCACCCGCTTTGACGGTGTGCGTGGCAGGTTCCTTGGGTTTGACATTGGCGAAGGCATACAGTTCTGCTTCGGTGCCGCGGAACCAATTCAGGTCGCACTCGGTGGGCTGACCGCTATCGTTCGTAACGCCTTCGAAAATGGTGGTTTCTGAATATTGCCAGAACTTCCAATCCTGCCAGCCAACCGCCTGGGTCGGCATGTTCTTGTTGGGATGTATCTTGGGATCGAACACATAAGGATATTGTGCCAGCCAGAGCGGATAGTCCATTGCCCAGGCAGGGGCTTTACCGTTGCGCGAAACATGCACATTGAGATATTGCGTGCGGGAGTAGATCATCGGTTTTACGCCGAAGGCTTTTTCCACGCGGTCGAGGACGGCTTTACAGGTGTCTATGAGCTTTGAGTTGGAGGCGTTCTCGTTGTATTTATCCTCGAGATCGATGATGGGCGGCAATTCACCCCGGTCTGAGCTGATGGTGGAGATAAACAAGTCGGCTTGCTGTTTGGCGTCCTGTGTGGCGATCAGGTAGTGGTATGCGCCGCGCAGAAGACCTTCCTGACGCGCGCCTTCCCAATGCGGTTTGAACTTCGGGTCTACATATCCCACCCCGGATGTTGCACGAATCAAGGCAAACTTAAAGCTCTGTGCGCGCAGTTTTTGCCAATCCACACGCGGCTCCCAATAACTTACATCGACACCATGAACAAGATTCATTGCGTTCTCCTTTGGCTTATAGCGGATGATTGAATGATCCCCAATCCCTTAAATCAATTAATCAGACTAGCACAAAAAATATAAAAAATCAACAAACTCAACTTAAGCGCTGTTTAATTTTTATCTACCATTGCACCAAGGAGTATGGTATAAAAATTGTACCCTGCTGTGTTCGTGATATTGCCCTTACGTTTTGAGCCAACACCCTAATAACGGGTCCTTATCTCGAGGAAATAACGCGATAGGCCTGAGCCAAGGCGGCGTTTCCGGGTCGGGACCCACCTGCGAAAGCAGGTTCAAAACCCAGCAGTACACGGCATAAGCGGGGTTCCGAAATCGAGTAGGGAGCGGCGGCTAACCGCTCCCTCTCACACCACCGGACATGCGGGTCCGCATCCGGCGGTTCACCAAGAGTGGCGCAGATACTCTTGCGC
>VGOX01000208.1 GCA_016875755.1 Chloroflexota bacterium | reverse complement strand
TGGACTGGACGAAGAAAAGATCAGGAAGTATGTCCAGTGGCAGGAGAAACAAGAAAAGCAAGACGAAGCTGTGCAGTGAAAGTTATTCGATTAAGAGACGCCAGCAAGAGCGCGCCTTCCAGGCGCATTATCTCAAAGCCGCCGCCTCTGGCGGCGGTAGTTTACTCATGCTCCCTTCGTAACGATAAATGGAGCTTTGCAATATCTGCGCTATCTTTTGCGCCGCCGCAACATCCTGATTTCTCGTCAATTCGGGGATATTAATAAAAAGCGTTGTGACGCGCCGCAGTTCCGCCAGCCAGTCCGACTTCCCTGCGTCGATCCGTTTTGCGATCGCGCCGGGGATGTAAGACCGCAGCGCTTGAATACTATTTTCTTCGAGCGGTATCACCCGCTCCGCTTCAGGCTGCACCTTTGACCTGATTCCGCTTAGTGACATATGCCCAGCCTGGGCAGGGTTCCCGTTGGCATGCTCAGCCAATCGTTCCCATGCTTCTGGTGATGCGACTATCGCTCCCGGCGGCAATGAAGGTTGTGCCCGCCCGATCTGCTCGATGGCATCGCCTGTAACGACCATCTCCCAGCGATTGAACACACCACCCAAACGCGTAATTGCGATTTGCCCCGCTGCCACTGCAATACGCGTGGAAAGGGTCCGATTGCCTGCGCTGAAATTTTCAAGCTGCGCCCGTGCTTGTATCGCCGTTTGCGCTGCCAACAAGGATGCTTTTTCGAGATCTTCATTTGCCCAAATGACAAGCAACCCGTCCCCTGCAAATTTGACAATATCCCCGCCATACCGTTTGATGATTGTGATCCACTGGCCATAGAAATCGTTCAAGATCGCCGAAATATCTTCCGCCCCAGAAGGACCCTGTGCTGCGAATTCTTCCGTTAATGCTGTGAAGCCCGAAATATCCACAAACAGAACCGCTGCCAAATATTGCTCGACAACAGGCTGGCTCGGCGGGGTGGCATCCTCCGCAATGCGGAGCTGTAAAATATCAGGGATATAGCTTTTAAGCGTATTGAGTAGGAAAGAGGACATTTAATGAGCCTTCGCTCAGATTATATCCCAGTGTGCCAAAGCTCTTTTGTAACCCAATAAAAAGGCATCCAGAGAGATGCTCTCTGGATGCCTTTTCAAAATGCTGTTTTCCAGCAGCCAACGATTTATGCGGTTTCCAGATACTTGTTGATCTCGAAATCGGTCACACGCAGGCGGAACTCGTCCCATTCTTCCCACTTCGCACGCAGGTAGGCTTCGAACAGGTAATCGCCAAGAGCAGCTTTCAACACCGAGTTCTTTTCCAACTCGCTCAAGGATTCTGCCAGCGAGCCGGGTAATTCGGTCACACCAAGTTTGGTGCGTTCTTCCTTGTTAAGATCGTAAAGATTGATGTTGTTCAACGGCTTGGACACTTGCATGTTCTTGTCGATGCCATCGAGCGCGGCGGCAAGCATGACGGTGAACGCCAGATACGGGTTGGACGAGGGATCCGGGAAGCGCAGTTCTGCACGCACAGCCTTGTCGCGTCCTTCGGTGTAGCGCGGAATGCGGATCAGCGCCGAACGGTTCTGCTGAGCCCAGCCGATATACACAGGTGCTTCGTAGCCGGGTACCAAACGCTTGTAGGAGTTCACGGTGGGGGCGACCACACCAGCGAGCGCGCGGGCATGTTCAAGCTGACCTGCAATGAACGAATATGCCAGCGGAGAAAGGTGCGCAACATCCTTAGCATCGAAGAATAGGTTCTTACCTGTCTTCGTATCGAACAGCGACTGATGGCAGTGCATCCCTGAGCCGTTGATGCCATAAACAGGTTTGGGCATAAACGAAGCAACCAAACCATGCTGGGCAGCGATCGCCTTCACGGTGTACTTAAGCGTCAGAACGTTATCAGCAGCTTTGAGCGCGTCTGCGAAGCGGAAGTCAATTTCATGCTGGCCCAGTGCCACTTCATGATGCCCAACTTCCACATCAAGCCCCATTGCATCGAGTGCATCCATCAATGCGGTGCGGACAACGACTGCTTCATCGAAGGATGAGAAATCAAAATAACCGCCTGTATCATGGGGGACGGGGTGTACGCCGCTGCTGCCATTCGGAGCTTTGAAAAGGAAGAACTCTGGCTCAGGTCCGATGTTGAACTTCCAGCCGCGCTCGTCGATCTTTTTGAGAATGCGCTTCAACGCACCGCGCGGGTCGCCATCGAATGGCTCGCCTGCGGGTGTGTAGATATCGCAGAACACGCGTGCGCGGCGCGACTCGGGCGAAGACCACGGCAGAACAGCATACGTATCAGGGTCGATCTTCAGGCGCATGTCGCTTTCTTGAATGCGCGCAAAACCTTCCACCGAAGAGCCGTCGAACCAAGCGCCGTCGGTCAGTACATCTTCAAGATGACGGATCGGCATATCCACACTTTTCACCGAGCCCATCACATCTGTGAATTGCAATGACAGGAATTTGACTTTGTCTTCTTTTACTTTTTTGATCAAATCTTTTGAATCCATTTTGAATTTCTCCTTTTGAAATATGATGTTTGGATTAACTTTCTTGCCTAACCACTTCGTCCGCCTCTTTTTTGACTTGAGGCTTGCTTCTACGATTAATGAACATGACCGACCCAATGATGATCGCTGTTGCCAGCCAGATGCGCGGTTCCAGCACTTCATTGCCGAACCAATACCCGAGCAAAACTGCCACGATCGGGTTGACGTAGGCATACGTGGCTACCAGCGAGATCGGCGCATTCTGCAACAGCCAGATATACGACCCGAAACCGACAATGGAGCCGATGGTGATCAAATACAGCAGCCCATACAGTGACCGCGCCGAAACTTCGGCGGGATTCCAGCCGTTGAGTTCGCCTGTCAGCAGTGAGACTACGAACAAGCCAATGCTGCCCATCAGCATCTCAGCACCTGTTGTCACCATGGTGGATTTGGGCAGGTCGGCGTTTTTGCTATAGGTGGAACCAAGCGCCCATAACAAACATGCGGAAAGCAAAGCAATGACGCCAAACGGATCAAGGTTCATTTCACCGCCTGAGATTTCCGCAGGACCAACGAGAATGAAGATGCCGACAAACCCGATCAACAGTCCAACGATTGCCTGCCATGTCGGTTTGACACCTCCAGGGCGGACAGCTTCAAGCACCACCAGAAACATGGGTACGGAACCGATGATGAGCGCCGCAATTCCCGAAGGGATGAACTGTTCTGCCCATGAAACTAGCCCATTGCCGCCGAGTAACAGTAAAGTGCCAATGATGGCGGTGGAGATCCATTGTTTGCGTGTGGGCATTTCACTGCCTGCGGCTTTTTGCCAGATGACTAGTATCAAGCCTGAGACTAGAAAGCGGACGCCTGCATGAAAGAAAGGCGGGATGGTTTCAATGGCGACCTTGATGCCGAAATAGGTCGAGCCCCACACAATGTATAAAAGTATTAACGCAGTCCAGATTTTTGATTTCATTCATTTCCTTTTTGGAAATATGGAGTCAGGAAGTGGTATATTGCCTGGCTTCATATTTCAACACTTACACACTAAGTTCCTTTACTAATATCGCCTTCTTGCGGGCAGACCCGTAAAGATAATTTCCGAACTCGCCGCTTTTACGGATGACACGGTGACAGGGAATCAGGTACGCGATCGGGTTATCGCCAACGGCGGTGCCGACGGCGCGGGTTGCCAGTGGCTTGCCGATTTGTGCGGCGATATGTCCGTAGGTGGTGACTGCGCCTGTTTGAATGTTGAGCAGCGCTTCCCAGACCTTGATCTGGAAATTCGTCCCGCGTAGGTGCAGCTTGAGGGGTGAATCAGGCATCCCTTCGGAAAAGATGCGTGTGACCAGCGCTGCGGTGGCGGCGTAGTCTTCGGCCATGTCTGCCAGTTTCCAGTGCTGTGCGAGGTTGTCAATCGCTTTGCCTTCGCTGCCATCCACAAAACCAAGGTGACAGATGCCGCGCTCAGTGGTGGCGATCAGACACTTGCCAAAGGGGGAAGGATGAATTCCGTAGCGGATGTGTACGCCTGCGCCGCGTGATTTGTATTCGCCAGGGGTGACGGCTTCAGTGGCAACGAAAAGATCATGCAGACGACCCAAACTGGACAACCCAACTTGATGCGTGGTGTTGAGCAGGTTCTCAGATCTATCCAGCAACTCCTTGGCGTGTTCGCGGGTGAGAAATTGCAGAAAGCGTTTGGGGCTGATGCCTGCCCAGCGGGTGAACACACGCTGGAAATGATATTCGCTCAACCCGATGGCGGAGGCGATCTCATGAAGTTCAGGCTGCCGCGATACATTGGCTTCGATGTATTGGATGGCTTGTTCCATCAATCTATAATGTTGGTAAAGTTCGGTTTCATTTTCCATATCAATCTCCTTTTGCTTGGGAAGATTGTATTTGGCATCTGTTGGTTGCGCGACCCGTTTCTTGCTCATGTGATTTCTATCCCCCCTCTTCCCATGAGGGAGAGGGGCAGGGTGAAGGGCTGAAAATAAAAAAACAGGCATGCTTGGGCATACCTGTTTTAATACATGCGGTATTAAACAAAAACGCCCTTCAAACAACTGACGCAGGCAAAAGATGCAGATCTGCCTGTTCACTACGGTTACCTTGTCCCACGCGTCGCCGTATGGTTTTCGGTGCTGAACAGTAGAGTTTTTTATACTCTTTTGTTCGAATCCGCTTGCTTTTGAAGGGAGAAGGAAGCCAGTGAACTGGCTCCAGAGGCATCCGCTGATCAATCCGATTTTTTTACCTCACCCCGACCCACTCCTATAGGAGAGGGAAAGTACAGGTAATTAGCGTCCCGTTCGCACGGGAGAACCTCCACCTCGTGATCTCGCATCGCGAGACCCAGCCGCTTAATCTCCATTATTTGTTTTTTGTGCCACCCTTACAACAGGCTGGATTTTACCCGTGGGAGACGGGTTCGTCAAGCGCAAAATGGGTTAACGAAATTTTATCCCTTTATGAAGTGTGAATATTACGAAAGACGGGATGTTCCATGGAACATCCCGTCTTTATTGTGCGCCCAGCATGGGCGTTGACTAGAGGGTGAAAGACCCTTATGGAGGTTGATTGCACCAACCATTAGCGGAAGGCAAGGGCGTTGTCGCGAGGCAGGGTCTGGAGG
>VGOX01000207.1 GCA_016875755.1 Chloroflexota bacterium | reverse complement strand
CTTCTTTCCCCGCCAGCAATCCCAATCCGCTTCGTGACGGTCTTTGGCAGGGTTCGGTGTCGAAGAGCATTGCCAACCCTTCAGCGGACGGTGAGAAGTACGCGACCACCTCGCAGTGCAGGCTTCCTGACTCATGACGTGTGAAGACCGCCATATCCGCAGGCTCGCCCGCCGACGTGAACACCGCCTGAAACGCCGCGCGAATTTCTTCAGACGGTTCGGCGGCAGTCATGCCGTCACCGAGAGGGAGGGAGTGCCAATTTGTCATTGTTGAAGATTATTATTCCAATTCAGCCTTGAGTTCGGCTTGAATTTCCTCGATCCGTTCGATATGATCCGCAAGGTCAAGCCATTGGGCTGCGTCAGCAAGGGTGTGGAATATCTTTAGTTTTATCGGCAAGTCTCCAGCAAGAAAATGAATCGTATCGCTGAGTCCTTCGGCAAAACGATTTCGCGTCAATACAGCGGTTTGTTCCAAAGCCCAGTGATTTTTGTGCAAAGGCTGGTTAAATTGAATGAACTCATGAAGATCTTTTGTGCTTAAGTCAAACTCAGCATTCATTGTATTGATGATGATTTTCATGTTTGGAAGGCGCTCTGGGTCGTAAAATGCAATTCTTTCAGTCTCTGTTAGCTTCGCAATCGGGCAATACCCAAGTGCCATGTAATATAACAAGCCCAATGTAGGATCAATTTTATAGGCGATTGGCATTTTTTTTCCTATAGTAGTGAGATTAATTCAAGATTATACGACCTTTTCGTTTACAATTCGCTCATGCGCAAATCCCTTGCACTTGTCACTGGCGCCGCCCATCGGCTTGGTAAAGCCTTTGCTTTGTCCCTAGCCCGCATGGGATATTCCATCGCCCTGCATTATCGCGGCTCTGTGACCGAAGCTGAAAAAACAGCGGACGAAATCCGCGCCCTTGGTGTAGATTGCCTGCCCATCCGCGCGGACCTGACCGTGCCCGTAAAAGTGGATTTCCTCTTCTCGCTCGTGGACGAGTTTCGTGCACCCCTCAAGATCGTCGTAAATTCTGCTGCGATCATGCCCGTCGGCAACCCGCGCACGCTGGAACTTCACGATTGGAACTCCGCGCTCGATCTCAATCTTCGTGCGCCATTTTTGGTCGCCCAACATGCTGCCAAACGCATGATAAATGGCGGGCTGATCGTCAACATCTCCGATATTGGTGCGCAAAAAGCATGGAGCCGTTACCCACCCTACACGGTCAGCAAGGCAGGGCTCGAATCGCTGACCAAAATGCTCGCCCGCGCCCTTGCGCCGAACATCCGTGTCAATGGCATTGCGCCAGGGCTGGTGCTGCCCTCCGACGTAGTCACCGAAGAGCAGTGGGCAAAACTGGTCGAAAAACTTCCGCTCAAACGTGCTGCACGTCTCGAAGAATTAACATCCACTCTCGAATTTCTCATCAAAAACGAGTATATTACGGGCCAAACTATCGTTGTCGATGGCGGATATTCGTTGATCTGACCATAAACCGCTATTCATCATATTTCATAATGACTTCCATCAAAAAACTCTCCCCCGATCTTCTCGCAGCTCTGTTACTACTTTTTTCGACTTTCTATTACGCTTTTAATTTCATCGATTTTTCCATTCCACCTTTTGAAGACGCGGCGATGATCATGCGTTACGCCCAGCATCTCGCGGGTGGTCATGGCATAGTCTGGAATATCGGCGAACAGCCCGTCGATGGCGCAACGGATTTCCTCTTCATGGCAGCCTCTGCGGCGCTCATCAAACTTGGTTTCACCGTTGGTCAGTCGGTGCGAGGCATTGGCTTTGCTGCCCACCTGCTTACCGTGCTCATCATCTACTGGACGAACCGCCGCATTCACAACGGCAATATTGCTTTTTCATTTTTAAGCGGACTTTACTTTGTCGTTGGCACGGGACTCTCCTACGTCTCCGCCTACTTCGGGACGCCGTTCTTCGCCCTTGCCGCCGCCTCCACCTGGTCTTTGGGCTTGCTCCTGATGAAGGAAGAGACTCCACGCTGGTGGCTTTCTCTTGCCTTCGCCCTGAGTGGACTCATCACGGGTTTGATTCGCCCCGAAGGTGTTATCCTCGCTGGGTTGATGATGCTAGCCATCATCCTCATGCGCGGACTCAAAAATTCCGTTTCGATCATCATAATTTTTGGCGCAGTTTTTCTAACCCTGGGCGGCACGTATTTCCTTTGGCGCTGGGATTATTTCGGTTATCCCTTGCCAAATCCGTTTTACAAGAAAGGTGGGGGCTGGAGTTGGGGTACATTCAATGGCTCGATGTTCAACACGCTGCGATTATCCCTTCCAGTTCTGTCTGCTTTTATCCTCGGCTTCCGCTCGAAAGAGACGATGAAGACCACGCTGGTGTATATGCTTCCCATCGTTGGTTTTGCCGCCGCGTTTGGCATGGTCTCCGATGAGATGAACTACGGCGCGCGCTTTCAGTATGCGACGGTCCCGCTCGCGCTCATGTCGTGGATTCCGCTGGTGCGTGGATTTAAGTTTGAAGCGCTGAATCAAGTGTCCGTTAGAGAAAGAGGCGTTTACGTCATCGCATTGATCGGTTTGTCTGTGGGCATCCTTTATTATTCGTGGTTCCAGAATTGCTCGCTGATGTCCTATCAACCATCCTGTGACAGACCCTATGAGCGCGATGGTCGCCTGGAGATGGCGAAACTGCTCGCGGATTTTCGCGGCAAGGGGTATGTGCTGGCGACGACCGAGGCGGGGTTGCTGCCGTATTATTCGGGTTGGACGGCGATCGACACGTGGGGGTTGAATGACCAGTTTATCGCGCACAATGGCTTGACGACGGAATACCTTGACGAATACAAGCCGCATGTCATCATGTTTCATGATTATTATTCGCCGCTCGTGCCGCCGAAATTGACCGAGGCGAATCTTGCCCAGCCATGGTTCAGTATGACGATTCTGTTGAAAACCTATGCCGAGGAGAATGGCTATGTGCTCGCGGCTGTTTTTGGTGACAGCCCGTATGATACGCATTATTATTATGTGCGCTCCGATTTTGAAGACAGTGAGCGTCTGGTGGAGCGCATTTCAACGTTCCGTGACTATTATTTTCCGACGACTGGCAAGCGTTCGATCAATTACGCTAAATATGACGATGGACAATAGACGATAGACCATGGGTGTTTTTTTATTGTCCATCGTCCACGGTCGATCGTCAGTGAATAATTATTGAGAATTGGAGCTTTCAATATGTCTGAAACTACCGAACTTGCTGAGAAACTTAAGGCCGAGGGTGAACGCATGGCGGCGTTCTTTTCTGAATTGACCGCCGACCAATGGGAAAATGAAGTCTATACCGAAGGGACAACGTGGAGCATTCGCAATGTGCTTTCGCATTTCGTTACCTCTGAGCGCGGGCTGGTCAAACTCTTTGAGCGCGTTCGTGCCTCAGGCGAAGGCGCCGCAGATGATTTCTCGATTGACCGTTACAACGCATCCCAGCAGGAGAAGACCAAAGATCTCACGCCTGCGGAACTGCTCGAACAATACAAGCAGGTGCGAGCGGAGTCGGTGGCGTGGGTAGTGGGGTTGAAAGATGAAGAACTCGAAATTCAGGGTCGGCATCCATTCCTCGGCGAGACGGTCATCCGTGAGATGGTGAAGATGCTCTACCTGCACAATCAACTGCATTACCGTGATGTGAAACGGGCTTTGAAATAATATGTCATTGCGAGGAAGGCTTTAGCCTGACGAAGCAATCTCAGAAAGATGATCATGCACCTTTCCCCCTTTAAGCTCGAACGTTACTTTGCCAAATACGAATTCAACACCGAGTTTTTGCTCTGCTCGTCAGACTGTGAAGCCATGTCCATTTCGGACTTGCTCGCCCTCGAAGAAGGCGCAGCGGAGAAATTTCAACACGTCTGGCTTGGGTACACTGAATCGCTGGGCGGTCTTGCATTGCGAAAAGAGATCGCGGGCATGTACTCCACGACCCAGCCTGAAGATATTTTGGTATTTTCTGGTGCGGGCGAAGCGATTTATCTTTTTATGATGGCGGCGCTTCAAGCGGGTGACCACATCATCGTCCACTCGCCGCATTATCAATCCTTGAGTGAAGTGGCAAAAGGCATCGGTTGTGACATCTCCCTCTGGCGCGCCAGTGAAGAGAATGGCTGGGCATTGAACGTGGACGAATTACCAGACCTCATGCGCCCGTCGACAAAGGCGATCATCGTCAACACTCCGCACAACCCGACAGGTTATCTCATGTCCCGCGCAGACTTTGACGCCCTCAATCGCTTCGCACAAACGAATAACCTGCTCCTGTTTTCTGACGAAGTCTACCGCGAATCAGAATTCGACCCCGCAGACCGTCTCCCCGCCGCCGTGGACTATGGCGCACATGCCGTCTCACTTGGTGTGACCTCGAAGACGTATGGTTTGGCAGGCTTACGCATCGGCTGGACCGCCACCAAGAACCGTGCCTTGTACGAAAAGATGGCGTCGCTGAAAGATTACACTACCATTTGCAATTCTGCCCCCAGTGAATTTCTCGCGGAAGTTGCCCTCCGTCACCGTGAAAAACTGGCGAATCGAAATATTTACATCATCAAACACAACGCAGCCATCATCGATGACTTGTTCTCTCGTTACTCGTCCCTCTTTGCATGGCATCGCCCCAAAGCAGGCTCGATGGGCTTTCCAAAACTCCTGCAGGAAAATGTCGAATCCTTCTGCGATGACCTTGTCAAAAAAGCAGGCGTACTTCTTCTGCCTGGCTCTGTCTATGACGATGCGCACAACCACTTCCGCTTAGGCTTGGGACGGATGAACCTTCCGCAAGCAGTGGCGCGGTTGGAGGATTATCTATCAAAATCGTAAATCGGAAATCGTAAATTGCTAAAACTCTCCCGCCCCCTTCACCTTCTTCTCGCCGCGCTGACCTATCTCCTCGGCGCGAGCATCCCTGCCTATATCGGGAAGCCGTTTCAAGTTGTGCCGTTCATCCTTGGGTTATTCGGTGTGCTGTTCGCGCAGGCTGGCATGGCGTTATTGAGCGAAGTTTTCCGTCCGCAAAATGAGCCGCTCATCGCAGGCGAAACTCCCAAACAAAAAGAGACTCTCCGCAGCAATCTGCTGTACGTCTCTGTTGGAATGATCGCGACAACAGCGGTCATCACTTTCATT